>JAYSFH010000518.1:0-3281 GCA_041913405.1 Dongia sp.
GATTCCCGGCGCGCGGCGCTCTGCGACCAGTGGATCAGCGCGATCGGCGATTCCGTGACCGCCCACATCGGCCGCGGCATCACCTTCCCGCGGCTGGTGGCGCCGGTCCTCGGCTGGCCGGTGGATGAGGCCGCCGTCGCCGCCGCGGTGGCGAAGTTGCCGGAGACGCTCGCCGAGCTCGAGCACCCGCTCGCGGCCCAGCCTTATCTCACCGGCGCGAGCATGACGCTTGCCGATCTCTATCTTGTCCCGATCGTCCACTACCTTGGCCTGACGCAGGAGGGGCAGGCGGCTTTGCCGGCCTACCCGGCGATCGGGGCCTGGCAGGCGCGGATGGCGGAGCGCCCGAGCGTCCAGGCGACCATCCCGCCCAGCTTCGAGGTGCTGCGCGCGGTCGCCTGAAGCGTGACCTGCGATCGCGGGTGGAGACTTGAGAACGAAACAAGTATAATCCATCTGCGGTTGCCGGATGGCTGACGCAGCCCATGTTGCACTGCATCGCAGACGGGACGCAGACAAAGGCTATATTTTCTCGATCCGACGGTTTGGTATTTTACGGCCTATATTCAGCAGCTTAGCGGGCGTTTGGGCCAACGGGCTGTCTGCGCAGGCTCAGTGAGCCGCCTGCCTGCTGAATTGCATCTTCCGCCCCAACCGTCGTATATCCACAGCCCAATGGTTCCCGTGGACTGACTGCGGGTCGAAGTGACGTAAGGGTGGAGACAATGGCGGCGAAATGGGCGCCGGACAGCTGGCGGGCGAAGCCGATCAGCCAGATGCCGGAATACCCGGACCAGGCGAAGTTGCATGCGGTCGAAGACAAGCTGCGCGGATATCCGCCGCTGGTCTTCGCCGGCGAGGCGCGGCGCCTGACGGAAGCTCTGGGCCAGGTGGCGGAGGGCAAGGCCTTCCTGCTGCAGGGCGGCGACTGCGCCGAGAGCTTCGCCGAGTTCTCCGCCAACAACATTCGCGACACCTTCCGCGTGTTGCTGCAGATGGCGGTGGTGCTCACCTTCGGCGCGGCTTTGCCCGTCGTGAAGGTCGGGCGCATGGCCGGCCAGTTCGCCAAGCCGCGCTCCGCGCCGACCGAGGTCATCGGCGGCGTCGAGCTGCCGAGCTATCGCGGCGACATCATCAACGGCATCGACTTCACCAAGGAAGCGCGCACGCCGGATCCGGAACGCCTGGTGCAGAGCTACAACCAGTCGGCGGCCACGCTGAACCTGCTGCGCGCCTTCGCGCAGGGTGGTTTCGCGGATCTTCACAAGGTGCACCGCTGGAACCTGGACTTCGTCGCCGACAGCCCGCTCGGCCATCGCTACAAGGAGATGGCGGACCGGCTGAGCGAAACCTTGGAGTTCATGGCCGCCTGCGGCATGACCTCGGAGAACGCGCCGCAGATCCGCGAGACCGAGTTCTTCACCAGCCATGAGGCGCTGCTGCTCCACTACGAGCAAGCGCTGACCCGCACCGACAGCCTCACCGGCAAGTGGTACGGCTGCTCGGCGCATATGCTCTGGATCGGCGACCGCACCCGGCAGCTCGACTCTGCGCATGTCGAATACATGCGCGGCATCCAGAATCCGCTCGGGCTGAAGTGCGGCCCGACCTCGGATCCGGACGAGCTGGTGCGTTTGATCGAGATGCTGAACCCGCAGAACGTGCCCGGCCGTTTGACCCTCATCGCCCGCATGGGCCATGACAAGGTCGAAGCCAAGCTGCCGCCGCTGGTTCGCGCGGTGCAGCGCTCGGGCGCCAAGGTGGTCTGGTCCTGCGACCCGATGCACGGCAACACCATCAAGTCGTCGACCGGCTACAAGACCCGGCCGTTCGACCGGATCCTCACCGAGGTGAAGACCTTCTTCGCGGTGCACCGCGCGGAAGGCTCTTACGCCGGCGGTGTCCATTTCGAGATGACCGGCCAGGACGTCACCGAATGCATCGGCGGCGCGAAGGCGGTCACCGAGGAAGCCCTGGCCGATCGCTATCACACCCATTGCGACCCGCGTCTCAATGCAACCCAGGCCCTCGAACTGGCCTTCCTGATTGCTGAGCAGTTGAAAGCGGAGCGTGTTGGCCATGGACAGCGGATCGCCGCAGCCTCCTAAAGGACCCGCCGCCGGACCTTCGGAAAAATCTATTGCCGACTGGACGGATCACTACTTCCTGAAGACCAAGGCGACGGTGGCGCGCTTCGGCGACACCACCGTCACCTATGCCGTCTTCATGCGCCGACCGGTGGTCTCGGCGCCGCGCCTGGCCCTGGACTGGCTGCAGTCGATCGCCAAGGAGCGCGGCACCGAGTTCAAGGTCGATCTCATCTACCCGGAAGGGAAGTGGGTCGGCGCCGGCGAGCCGATCATGTACATCACCGGCTCGCTGGTGCACCTCTCGGACCTCGAAACCATCCTCTTGATGAAGCTGGGGCCGGCCTGCGTCGCCGCCTTCAACGCCTTCACCATGTGCGCCGATCTGCCGGCGGTCGCCTTCCTGGCGATGGACGCGCGGCATTGCGCGGGCCTCGAGATGGCGGAGATCATGGCCTATGCCGCCTCGGTCGGCTCGGCCCGGGCCAGGCGCAAGGTCGGCGCCAAGGGCTTCATCGGCAACGCGACCGAAGCGACCGCGCATTACTTCGGCCAGGAACACGCGCTCGGCACCATGCCGCATGCGCTGATCGGCTATGCGGGCTCGACCCTCCGCGCCGCCGAGATGTTCCACGAGACCTTCCCCGATCAGCCGATGACCGTGCTGGTCGATTACTTCGGCCGCGAAGTCACGGACTCATTGACCGTGGCGCGCCGCTTCCCCGGCCTCGCCGCCGAGGGCAAGCTCTCGGTCCGCCTCGACACCCCGGGCAGCCGCTTCGTCGAAGGCCTCGACCCGACCGCTTCCTACGCTGTGCTGGAGCGCCACGTGCCGCGCGTGCTGCGCGGCTATCGCTCCGAGCAGGAGCTGCGGCACCTGGTCGGTGCCGGCGTCTCGGCTTCGGCGATGTGGCATATGCGCGACGCCTTGAACCGCGAGGGTTTCCAGCGGGTGAAGATCGTTGCGTCCTCGGGCTTCGACCCGGCGAAGTGCAAGGTCATGGCGGAATCACTGGCGCCGATGGACGTGATCGGCACCGGCTCCTTCCTGCCGTCGCGCTGGACCGAGACCTACGCGACCGCTGACATCATCGAATACGACGGTGTGAAGCGCGTGAAGATCGGCCGCGAGTTCCTGTTCCGGTAGTCCGTTGGCGATCGCTAGGGTCTGGAGCTGCCGGTCCGATCCCCGGG
>JAYSFH010000519.1:0-3278 GCA_041913405.1 Dongia sp.
GATGCGCAGCCAGCGGCCGTCATAGGGAAAGTCCTTGCCGATCGCCAGCGCCGGCAGGGTCGCGTCGAGCTCCGGCACGGCGTCGAGGATCGCCTGGATGAAGGTGTTCGAGTTCGGCCCGGGCCAGGCGCGATAGTCGCCGGCCTCGCGCAGCGGATAGACACGGATCGCGTCCTCGATCTTGGGGATCAGCCGCTCCGCCGCCGCGCCGTCGAGGGCATAGACCGTCTCCGGCGCGCGGCCGAACCAGCGGCCATCCGGCGCATAGCCGTTCATGCGCACGGGGAGCTCGGTCCAGGCGGTGTAGTCGTAGCGGGTATAGGCGGCAGCACCCTTCGGCTTGTAGACCAGCCAGCAATGCACCGCGAAAATGCCGCGCCAGCGCACGGTGCGCGCGGCATAGATGCGGATCACCGCGTCGGAATGCAGCAGCGGCTCCTGGAGCAGGCCGGCGCTGCTGCGGTCGGCGCTGCGCCAATCCGCCTTGGCCTCGGTGCCGCCGTAATAGAGTGCGGCCGAGACGCCGATCGGCAACGCGAAGCCGATCAGGAAGAGCCACAACAGCATCGTCACCCCGCGGCGCATTCCGCTTGCTCTTACGCGACCCGCTCGATCAGGAGACCCTTTCAATCAAGGCTTGGGCCGCGGCGGGGTTGCGGACCTTGGCGCCGGAGATGAAATAGACGAAGGCATCACCCCGCTTGGCCCAGTCCTTCGCCCGCTTCGCCCAGGCGTCGAGTTCCTTCGGCCGGTAGCCGGTGGCGACATCTTCCTGGCTCTGCATCAGCCGGGCATAGGTGAAGTCGGCGGTCGCTTCGTCGATCTCCGGGAAATCCGCGTCATGGGCATAGACGATGGCAGCGTTGTGCTTGCGGCAAAGCTCGTAGAAGACGTCGCTCTTGAAGCTCTCATGCCGCACTTCCATGGCGTGGCGCAGCGGCACCTTGTTGATCTCCTTCGGCAGCAGCTTCAGGAAGGCCTCGAAGTCCGTGGGATCGAACTTCTTGGTGCCCATGAACTGCCAGTTGATCGGGCCGAGCTTGTCGCCCAGTTCGTGGAGGCCCTGGTTGATGAAGCGGCTGACCGACTCCCCCGCCCCGCCCAGCTCCTTGCGGTTGGTGCAGAAGCGCGAGGCCTTGACCGCGAAGACGAAGTCCTTCGGCGTCTCCTCGCGCCACTTGATCCAGCTCGGCGGCTTGAAGGTGGAGTAATAGGTGCCGTTGATCTCGATCGAGCTCAATCTGCTCGCGGCATATTCCAGCTCGCGCTTCTGCGAGAGGTCCTTCGGATAGAACACGCCGCGCCAGGGCTCGAAGGTCCAGCCGCCGATTCCGACGCGGATCGCGCCGCCGGTGGATTTCTTCCCACTGGATTTCGTTTGGGGTTTCGCCGCCATGCCCACCTCGCGATGATCCTGCCCTGAAGACTTAGCCTGTGGCGCGGCAGTTTTCCACCCACCCCCGACAAGGTTCCGTGAGATAGCCATCAGTCGCCAAAAAATGGTAGAGGTACGGCATTGCTAAGTCGCGAGGGGGAAGCCGTGGCGAGCGAGATGGGACTGCCTGAGCCGGTCGAGCGGGCGATCCGGTCGTTCGTCGCCGCAGCCAAGGAAGCGTTCGGCGCGGATCTCGTCTCCATCCTGCTGTTCGGTTCCGGCGCCGAACAGAACCTGCGCCCGGCCTCCGACGTCAACATTCTGGTGGTGCTGAAGCGGTTCGACCCGGCGCAGGCCGACCAGCTGCGCGAGCCGCTGCGCTTCGCCCATGCCGCGGTCGAGCTCAATGCGATGTTCATGCTGGAGGCGGAATTGCCCGCGGCGATGGACGCCTTCGCGGTCAAGTTCTCCGACATCCTGCACCGGCACCGAGTACTCCACGGCAGCAATCCCTTCGCCAGCGTGACCGTGTCGGATGCGGCCTTGCTGCGCCGGCTGAAGCAGGTGCTGTTGAACCTGCAGATCCGGCTGCGGGAGCGCTATGTCCTGATCAGCCTGCGCGAGGAGCAGCTCGGCCGCGTCATCGCCGACGCGGCGCCGCCCTTGCGTGCCAGTGCCGCCTCGATCCTGCAGCTCGAAGGCAATCCCGCGCCCTCGCCGAAGAAGGCGCTGGAGCGGGTGGTGGCGGCGCTGAACGACCCCGCCTTCAGCGCGGTCCTGGCGGCGATGACCAAGGTGCGCGGCGGCGAGCGGCTGGAAGCCGGAAAGGGCCAGACGATCCTGATCGACCTGATGCGGCTGATCGAGAGCCTGCGCGCGCAGGCCGAGCGGATCGGCAGGGACTGACTGTGGTCAATCCGTTCGAACTCCACGGGACGGAATTCCTGGCTTTCTATGTCGTCGTCGGTGCAATCGCGGTCGGGCTCGAATACGTCTGGATTCGCGCACTCGAAGGCGGACCGCTGCCGGCTTTGCCGATGACCGATCCTTATCAGATCGCCTATCTGCGGGGCGGCGCGGAAGAAGCGCTGAAGATCGTGGCGCTCTCCTTGATCGACCGCGGCCTGCTGAAGGCCGGCGACGGCACGCTCGGTGCCGAGGAGAAAGCGCATGAATGGGTGCGTCGGCGCATCGAGAAGGCGGTCCTGCGGCTGTACAGCATGCCGGGCGACGTAACCCGGATGCCGGCCGATGCCGACTGCCGGGAGGCGTGCCGGGGATACCAGGAGACATTGGACAGCCATGGGCTGATCGCCGGCAGCGCGGTTCTCTGGCGCCGGCTCCCCGCCTTCTTGCTGGCCGCGGCGATCCTGGTGTTTGTCGGATTGCTCAAGTTCAACATCGCCTTGGCCGAGGGGCGCGACAATCTCGCCTTCCTCGTCGCCGCGATGGTCGGATTTGGATATGTGTCCCTGCAGATGTTCCGCCGGCACACGACCCGCCAGGGCGAAGCCATGCTGGCGGACCTGCGTTCCCTGTTCAGCCGGCTGCGGGGCCGGTCCGAGACGCTGCGACAGGGCGGAGCCACGAACGAAGCCGCGCTGCTCGCGGCCGTGTTCGGCGTCTCCGCGGTTCCGCGGGATCTTTTTCCAGGTATCCGCGGGCTCTACCCGAAGCGCCAGAAGCGCCGCGATTCCAGCTGCAGCGGTGGTTGCAGCAGCAGCAGCGGCGGTTGCGGGAGCAGTTGCAGCAGCTGCGGCGGCGGATGCGGAGGTGGCTGTGGCGGCTGAGCGGCGCGACCGGGTCGGGATCGGCTGGCGCGCGGAACTCGCCGCCGGCATCTTCGTGCATCGCGATCGGATCGACTGCATCGAGCTGATCGCCGACGATCATTTCCGGGCTT
>JAYSFH010000520.1:0-3278 GCA_041913405.1 Dongia sp.
AACACCAATGCGCCGACCATCATGATCGCCGAGAAGGCGTCCGACATGATTCGCGGAAGACCCGCCTTGACGCCGAGCGAGGCGCCGGTCTGGATTCATCCGCAATGGGAAACGTCTCAGCGTTAGGGAGCACCGACCGATGACTGTGATGCTGCGCAACGACGATATGCTGTCGGATGCCGAGATTCAGGCGGCGCGGGTCGATCTCGCGGCCAGCTTCCGCTGGTTCGCCCGGCTCGGCATGCATGAGGCGGTCGCCAACCACCTCTCGGTCGCGGTCTCCAGGGACGGATCGAAATTCCTGATGAACCCGCGCGGCCGGCATTTCTCCCGGGTCAAGGCGAGCGAGCTGCTGCTGCTGGATTCCGGCGACCAGGCGACCTTGAAGCGCTCCGATGCGCCGGATCCCACCGCCTGGTTCATCCATGGACGGCTGCATGCGCTGCTGCCCGAAGCACGCTGCGTCATGCATCTCCACCCGGTCTATACGACGGCACTGGCGGGGCTCGAAGACAGCACGATGTATCCGATCGACCAGAACACGATGCGCTTCTACGACCGGGTCGCGACCGATCCCGATTTCGGCGGCATGGCGCTGGCCAACGAGGAAGGCGACCGGCTGGCCGGCCTCATGGGCAAGAAGTCGATCCTGATGATGGGCAACCACGGCATCACCGTGACCGCGCCGTCGATCGCCTTCGCCTTCGACGAGATGGTCTATTTCGAGCGCGCGGCGCAGACCCTGATGATCGCCTATTCGACCGGCAAGAAGCTGCGCGTTGCCCCGCAAGAGGTCGCGCGCGTCACGGCCAGGCAGTGGCTCGACTATCCGCATCTCGCCGACGATCACCTCAACGAGGTGAAGGCGATCCTCGACGCCGAAGAGCCGGATTACCGGCAGTAGATGTCGCTCCAATCCTGGGCCGCTTCGGCGAGCGTCGCCTTGGTCGGCGCCGCCTGGGGCATCTACTGGCTGCCGCTCAGGGAGGTGACGTCGCTCGGTTTCGGCGGCGAATGGGCGACGGCGGCGATCTTCATCGCCTGCCTGCCGGCGGCGTTGCCGCTCGCCTTCATCGCTCGGGGCGAATTGAAGGCGCATTGGCGCTCGCTGATCTGGCTCTCGCTCGGGAATGGCGGCGCTTTCTGCCTCTATTCCAACGCCTATGCCTATACAAGCGTCTTCAACGTGATCTTCCTGTTCTATCTCTCGCCGGTCTGGAGCGTGCTGATCGCCCGGCTCTGGCTCGGCGAGCGGGTGTCGATTGCGCGCCTGGGCTGCGTGGCGCTCGGCTTGACGGGGTTGGTGGTGATGCTCTCGGCCGATGGCGGCTGGCCGCTGCCGCGCAATCTCGGCGACTGGATGGCGCTTTCCTGCGGCGTGGTCTGGGCGGTCACCGCCGTGTTTATCCGGCGCAACACACATATCGGCACCGCCGCCAATTCGGTCGGCTTCTTCCTGGGTGGCATCGGGCCGGCGCTGCTGCTCGCCCTGCTCAGCGGCGCGGCACTGCCGCCATCCCAGGCGTTGGCCGCGGGCTGGAGCTGGGTTCTGGGCATCGCCTGGCTCGGCTGGGTGCCGGCGCAGCTGCTGCTGTTCTGGGGCGTCAAGCGGATCAGCCCGGTGCGCAGCGGCATCCTGCTGATGACCGAGTTGCTGACCGGCGCCGCCACTGCCGCCTGGCTGAGCGGCGACGCCTTGACCTGGCCGCAGCTGCTGGGTGGCGCGATGATCCTCTCCGCCGGCCTCGGCGATGTTCTCTCCAGCCGGGAGGGCGGTGCGCCGACGCCGGTTCCCCTGCCGGTCGTGCCGGAACGCTGAGAGAAGACGTCGGGAACTCCGCTCCAGCCTGGTGGTTGTTTTCGGCAGGAACACATTCGTTAGCCGGGTCGGCATGAGTCCGATCGCCGGTGGATGATGTGCGTCCGGTTGGTTTCATCGAGACAGAAATCGGAGGGACGTCATGATGAGCACCGCCCGCTTCGACGACGCGCTGGCCGATGTCGGCAAGTACTTCGCCAATCCCAGCGATATTCTGGGATCGGACGACCTTTCGCATCAGCAGAAGGTCAAGCTGCTACGGCAGTGGGAATTCGACCTCCGCGAAAACCTGGTCGCGTCCGAAGAGAACATGATCGCCGAGAATGTGCCGGAAGGCGAGTCCGCCGAGCTGCTGCGCGGCGTGCGCAAGGCGCTGATTTCCATGGGTGCGGTCGACCATAAGGACGAAAGCGCGGCGCCGATGAAGCACGGCGGCGCCTGACTGCGGATTGCGTGAGGTGTGCGGGGTCGCCCAAGGCATTCGAGCTGGGGCGGCCCCATTTCTTTGCGCCCGTTTCTTTTGTCGGGCCGGCAGGACCGGCGGAACTACTGCGGTGAGCGCAGCATTGTTGATTCAAATTTCACACCCGGAGAAGAGAGAGAACCATGGCCAACGAGACCGACGCCATCCGCGACGACATTGCCGCCTTGAAGCGCCAGATGTCGGATCTGCTGAAGCACACCACCGCCGCCGCCCGCGCTAAGGCGGAGGACCTGAAGGACCTTCCCGAGCAAGCCGGCGAAACCCTGCGCGAGCAGGTGCGCGAGTCACCGCTGGCCAGCATCGCCATCGCCTTCATCGCAGGGTCGATCGTCGGACGCATGATGCGCTGACGGAGCGACCGAGATGCTGGGTAGCATTCTTCGTCTCGCCATGCTGGCTGGAACCGGCGCCGGCATGGCGGAAGGCTTTCGCCGCGCGATGTTCAAGCTGGCCGTGCTGTTTGCGGCTTCGCTGGTCATCGGCTTGATGGTCGCGGCAGCCATCGGCTATTTCGGCGCGGCGATCTATCTGACGCTCAGTCCGGATATCGGCCCGGTGCGTGCCGCGGCCGCGATGGGCGGCGGCCTTATCGTGCTCGCCGGTATTCTTGGCGTCGCCGCCCGCATCCTTTACCTGCGGCGGTCGCGCAGCAAGGCTTCCTCGGCAGGCCTGGGCGCCGCGGGACTGGCATCCAGCCTCGGCGGGCCGCTCGGCGCCGCGGCGCTGGGGGCTTCCATGGGCGCCGGTCCCGGCTTGGATATGCGCGGCACGTTGGCGCGCAATGCCGGCACCCTTCTGCTCACGGCCTTCATCGCTGGAATGGTGATGAACAATCGAAAGTGACGGCCTTGCGTCGGCTGGTCCGAACCAGAAAAGCCCTCCCCCGCGAACGGGGGAGGGTTTTTCTCATTCAGGCGCGCAGGGCATGCGGCGCTTCCTTCGCCGCGTTGCCCTTCAACCGCGCCAGGGCAGCAT
>JAYSFH010000521.1:0-3011 GCA_041913405.1 Dongia sp.
TCGCCAACCCGAACTGCTCGACCATCCAGATGGTGGTGGCGCTGAAGCCGCTGCATGACCTGGTGAAGATCAAGCGCGTCGTGGTTTCGACCTATCAGTCGGTGTCGGGCGCGGGCAAGGAGGGCATGGACGAGCTCTTCAACCAGACCCGCAACGTCTTCACCAACGGCTCGCTCGACCACAAGAAGTTCACCAAGCAGATCGCCTTCAACGTGATCCCGCATATCGACGTCTTCATGGACGACGGCTACACCAAGGAAGAGTGGAAGATGGCGGTCGAGACCCGCAAGATCCTCGACCCCGATATTCCGGTCTCGGCGACCTGCGTGCGCGTGCCGGTGTTCATCGGTCATTCGGAATCGGTCAATGTCGAGTTCGAGAGCGAGATGACGGCCGAGCATGCCCGCGCCGCGCTGAAGACCGCGCCGGGGGTGAGCGTCATCGACCATCGCGCTGATGAGGGCTATGTGACGCCGGTCGAAGCCGCCGGCGAGGACAAGGTCTATGTCAGCCGCATCCGCAAGGACCCGACGGTGAAGCACGGCCTCAATCTCTGGGTGGTCTCCGACAACCTCAGGAAGGGTGCGGCGCTCAATGCCGTGCAGATCGCCGAGGTGCTGATCCGCGACCATCTGAAGAAGGCCGCCTGACGTGGTGATGCGGCGCTGGCGATTCCTGGCCGGCGCCGCCTTTCTTGTTCTCGCGGTGCAGGGCGCCGAGGCAGCGCAGGTTTGCAGCGAATCCATCGCCCGCGACCGCCTCGCCCAGCTGAAAGCGGTGCTGACGCGGCCGGAGGCCCTGGCGGCCATCGATTCGGCGAAGGCCGACTTCGCGGCTGACGGGCGCTACGACAACCTTCGCAATGCGCGCACGCTCGCCGCGGCTGCCCTCTATTTCAAGACCGAACGCCAGCTCGATGACGGCGCAGTGCCGGAAGCCTGCCTGTTGCTGGAACAGGGCCGCCGGCTGATCGACCAGGTCGTGGCCGGGCAATGACCCTCGTCATCCGTCCGGCAGCCGCGAGCGATCGCGCGTTCCTGGATTCGCTCAATGACCGGCTGATCCAGGAAGCCTCGGGACCGGGTCTCACCCGCGGGAATTTCGCCGCGTTCCAGGCAGGCTACACCAGGTCCGCCCTGGACCAGCCGGCGCCCCGCTCGGCGACACTGGTTGCCGTTGATGGTGCGGGTTCGCCGCTCGGCTATATCCATCTGGAATCGACCGACGACATTCTCTCGGGCACGACCGCTGGCTATGTCTCGATCCTGGCGGTCACCGCCGAAGCGGAAGGCAAGGGCGTCGCCACCCGGCTGATGGCAGAAGCCGAGGCCTGGGCGCGGGCCCAAGGCTATCGCTTCCTGCTGCTCGACGTCTTCGGCAGCAACGCGACGGCGCGGCGCTTTTATGAGAGCAAGGGCTATGCGGCGGATTCCCTGCGCCTGCGCCGGGTGATCGAATAGCTAACCGATCTTGATCGCGAGCGCGTTCGGATCTTGCTTCGACCAGGTTTCCTGGCTCTCGACGATCCGGAGCTCGTCGGCGTTGGTGGACGCGGTGAGCGCCGCGATCTTGCTCATGCCCTCGACTGCATTGCCGAGCGCCACCGGGAGATCGCGATGCCCGAGATAGCGGCCGAGGAACAAGGCCGCGAAACAGTCGCCGTTGCCGGAAGCGCCCATCGGATGCCGCTTGGCCTTGGCCTGCCAGAAGCCGCTGTCGTCGAGCGCCAGCGCGGTGATGAGGCCGCGATCCGTCTCGTCCGGAATGCCGGTCGCGATCACCAGGGCGTTGCGGGTCTTCTTGCGCAAGGCCTCCATCGCCGGCCGTACGTCCTTAAGCCCCGTCACCGTCAGGCCGGTCAGGTGCTGCAGCTCGAAGATGTTGGGAAAGAGGATATCGGCCCGCGGCACCAGGTCGCGGGCGATCGATTCCGCCAGCGCCTGCGAGACATAGAGCGCGCCGTCGTCGCCCATCACCGGATCGCAGGCGAACACCACCTCCGGCTTCGCGGCCCGCGCCGCCTCGAGTGCGGCGATCGCCATCGGCACAATCGGCGCGTCGCCGAGATAGCCGGTCAGCACCGCGTCCAATCGCCCCAGCAGGTCGAGCTTCCTGAGGCCTTCCAGCAGCTCATCGATGAAATGCGCATCGAGCTTCCGCCCGGTGAAGGAGGGATGCGCCAGGTGGTTGGAATAGAGCACGGTCGGCAGCGACCAGACCTCGTGCCCCAGCCGCTGCAGCGGAAAGGTCGAAGCCTGATGCCCGACATGGCCATAGACCACATGGGACTGGACGGAGAGGATGTTCATGATGAGGCGGACGGAGATCCTTGGCGAGGCGAGACCCCCGCACTCTTTAGACTCCGGCGGCCAATTTCAAGGACCGGATTGACACCATACAAGGGGCCGGAATCAGAACGCCCGGTGCCAGCTCGGTTCAGCAGCTTCCGGCTCCGGTGCCAGGGCGCCGGCGCCGAGAACCCCGGCCGCGGCGAGCAAGGCTGTCGCGGTCTCGATACTGGAGCCAAAGACCGGCGCCAGAATCGCCAGGGCGATCAACGCGCCGATCACGGTCCGGCGCATCCAGGCGCGTCCGGCCAGCGGATCCTTCATGACCGCGGCGATCAACGGCGGGGTGCCGACAGCGAAGGCGATTCCCACAGCGGCGGCAGCGAGGAAGGATCGGAAGGCGATGCCGTCCGATGCGCCCAGAAATGCGAAGGCCGCGGCGGCCAGGGCGAAGGCCGCGATGAAGCACAGCATGCGGCCGAAGCGCGGCTTCAAGGCGGGTGAGACCGCACGCAGGATGAGATCGAGCAAAGGCGCAGCCAGCAGCACGACAACCAGTGCGACGCCGATCAAGGCGATGGCTTCGGCCTGCGCCAGGCGGGTGATGAAATCATCCGTGCCATCGCCGCGCGCATACGCCTTCATGATGCGATCGGTCGGTGCGGCGTGCGAATAGGTCCATTTGAACACGCTTCCGGCCGTCGAGATGGCGATGCTGCTCAG
>JAYSFH010000521.1:3021-3257 GCA_041913405.1 Dongia sp.
TTTGCCCGCCGATTGGGCGAGGCGCAGTGACGTTGCGAGAACACCGGCCACGAAGGTCCAAATGGCGACGAAATGCAGCAGATCGACGCGGACCTTAACGGCATCGGCGTCGAGGCTGGCGAGGTCGCCGGGATCGGGCAGCTTCAGGCCGCAGACCCAGAGCGCGCCGGCCGCGAAGAAGAACAGCAGTGCGACCTCGGTCAGGTTGGATCGCCACAATCGTCCGCGGCCGGCAT
>JAYSFH010000522.1:0-3249 GCA_041913405.1 Dongia sp.
GATCGCTGACGATCTGGCCCAAGGTCAGAGTCCGGCCGTCCTCCGCCTCATAGCGGAAGGCCGAGATCCGGCGATAGAGCTGCACGCCGCGGGCGCCACGGCCCACCCTGGGCTTGGCGAAGAGATCCTGGTCGAGATCGAGCAGGTTGCCGCTCTGCCAGATGACGCGACCGTCCTCGATCAGCATCAGCGGCGCCGCATGGGGCAGGCTGGTGCGCGCGCACCAGGCGAGGAACTGCAGCTTGTCGCCGAGATTGATGCGGCGTTCGCCCGCCGGCGGCTGCAGCCGGTGCAGGTGGCGGAGCAGCTTGCCTTTCACCTCGCGCCGCAGGAAATACTGGTCCACGGCATCGAGTGCGCCCGGTTTGTAGAGCTCCTCGAAATAGTAGATCGACGGATCGATGCCCCTGCCGAAGGCAAGGTGCAATTGGTCGGCGACCTGGCGCCGGACGGAGATGCCGGTCTGCGCGCGAACCTTCGGCGCGAGGCGCGGGGCGTACCAGGCGATGCGGAGAGCGTCGAGCAAGCGGATCCCGAGGACGCGCCGCAGCCGGTCCGGCCAGGGCAGCCGGCGCAAGGCGCGCGCTTCCAGCCGGCGCGCCAGGAGGCCCAGCGGCACATCGGCAAAATGGGTGTCTATCGGTGACGACATCGGCGCCGACGTGGCGGCGGGATGTGAAGACAGAGCCAGAGTGTTCATTCCACTTCCAGGACCGAGGCGCGGCGCCCGGCCGAAAGTGGCCGCGGCGGTGTCAGCGGGATGCGGGCTTGGCTTCCTCGGCCTTCACGCGCTGCCACAATGCCTCGAACTGCTCCAGGGATGTTGGCATCGCGACCTGACCCCCGCCTGTCTCATTTGGGCCTGACCCAGACCCGTTTTCGGCGTTCGCCAGGGCTTCCATCCGCTTGAATCGGCGCTCGAACTTCTGATTGGCGCGGCGGAGCGCGCCTTCGGGATCGACGCCCAGGTGCCGCGCCAGATTGGCACAGGCGAACAGCAGGTCACCCAGCTCTTCGTCGAGCCGTTCGGGTTTTCGGTCGTCACCCAACTCCGCCTTCAACTCCTCGATCTCCTCTTCGACCTTGTCGATGACCGGTGCCGCTTCCGGCCAGTCGAAGCCGATCCGCGCCGCGCGCTTCTGCAGCTTCTCCGCCCGCGTCAGGGCAGGGAGTCCGGCCGCGACGCCGTCCAGCACGCTGACGGCACGGCCTGCAGCCGCGGCTTCCGCCGCCCGCTCCTTCGCCTTCTGCACTTCCCAGGCAACCGTCTGCGCCTCGGCAGTCTCGATGCTGGCCGAGCCGAAGACATGGGGATGGCGCGCGATCATCTTGTCGTTGATCGCCGTGAGCACATCCTCCATCCGGAAATGCCCGGCCTCGGCTGCCATCTGGGAATAGAACACGACCTGGAACAGCAGATCGCCGAGTTCGCCCGGCAAGGCCTTCATGTCGTCGCGCTCGATCGCATCGGCGACTTCGTAAGCTTCTTCGATCGTGTGCGGCACGATGGTGCGGAAGCTCTGCTCCAGGTCCCAGGGGCAGCCGTCCTTGGGATCGCGCAGCCGCGCCATGATCGCCAGCAGCCGATCCAAAGCCAGGGCGGCGGCGCTCGGGGTCGAGGTTTCGAGAGGATCAATCATCGGTGCACTCACTGCGAGGAAACGCTCGCCGGTGAGAATGCCCGCCGGAAGGGTGCGGCTACAAGTGCCGGATCAGCGCGACTCCGCTTCGAGGTCGGCGAAGCCCTGGCGCACCGCCGCCAGCATGGCGGGCATCGAATAGGGCTTGCCAAGCCAGGCGAGCGGCTCGGCCGGAGCCGCGCGGCGGCGCACATCCGGGTCGTGATGCGCGGTGGCGAAGATGCAGCGAATCCCGTGCCTGCGGAACAGCTCCACGGCCGCCTCGACCCCGTCCATTTTGCCGGCGAGCCGGATGTCCATCAGCACCAGCCCGGGCCGGACAGTGGCCGCCATCGCGATCGCTTCCTCGCCCGAGGCCGCGGTGCCGGTCAGTGCAAAGCCGGCTTCGGTCAGCGCAGCCTCGATCTGCATGGCGACCAGGAAATCGTCTTCCACCACCAGGACCGGCAGCCGGGTGGTCGCGGGCTTGCCGACAGCCGATCTTTCGTCGGAAGCAAGGCGCCACGCGGGACTGGGCGGCAGCGTCGGCGCCGCGGACGGGTTCGCCTGCCACATCGATCGGGTTCGTTGCGACACCACGCAACCCTATGAGAAATGGATGACGCAGCGTGCGGGGTCGCGCACCGTCTCGAAACGTCCGCGCAGCTGCCGCGCGAGACCCTGAACCAGTTGCAGGCCGGAGGAGCGGCGCACCACGGTCTCCAAATCGAAACCTGGCCCCTCGTCCTCGACCGTGAGCCTGAATCCATCGCCCTCGCGCTCCAGCAGCACCGCGATCTTGCCCGGGCGGCTCTTCATGCCATGCTTCACTGCATTGGTGAGGAGCTCGTTGACGATGAGCGCCAGCGGCATGGCTGAATCGTTCGGCATCCTGCCCACGTCCGACCGGCATTCGATCAGGATATCGGCCGGGAAGGCATGCTGCGACGTCTTGCAGACCGCATTCAGGAATTCCTGGCCGTCGAAATGCGTCGCGTCAGTGGTGCCGTAGAGCACGCGCTGGGCCGCCGCCATCGCCGCCAGGCGATCGCTGGCTTCGCCGAGGACCAGCTTCGCTTCCACGTTCATCGTGTTTCGCGCCGCGTTCGCCAGCAGCGACTGCAGCATCTGCATGTTGTTCTTGACCCGGTGATTGAGCTCGTTCAGCAGGATGCGCTGCTGCGTTTCCGCCTGCTTTCGCTCGCTGATATCCACCAGCATGTTGATGGCGCCGGTGATCCGGCCCTTCGCGTCCCGGAGCGGCGTGGGGTAGGGGATGAACGGCACCCGCGTGCCGTCCGGCCGCTCGGCCACCGCTTCGGCATCGCGGATTGCCCGGCCTTCCTTCAGCGCGATCGCCATCGGGCACTGGTCGTGGGGCAGCGGCGTCCCGTCGGGCCTGGTGAGCTTCCTGGTGACGCACCATTCGTCGCTGCCGATCACCGGCACGCGACCGGCCAGCTCCACGGCCTTATCGTTGAAATAGGTGATGCGGCCTTCGGCGTCGGTCGTGTAGATCGCCGCCGGGATCGCCGCCAGCAGATCTTTCAGCTGCTGCTCGCTGTCGCGCAGGCGCGCCTCGGCCTCCTTCTGCCCGGTGTTGTCGCGGGCGATCTTGGAGGCCCCGATG
>JAYSFH010000523.1:0-3240 GCA_041913405.1 Dongia sp.
GAGGAGCCGATCGACGAGAACCTCGCGATCTGCGCGAAGACGCTGAAGCGCATGGCGCCGATGGGCATGAGCCTGGAGATCGAACTGGGGGTCACCGGCGGCGAGGAGGACGGCATCGGCGCCGAGCACCAGGACGGCGCCGACAACGCGCATCTCTACACCCAGCCGGAGGACGTGGCGAAGGCCTTCAAGCTCCTCTCGATGCTCGGCCACTTCTCGGTCGCGGCTTCCTTCGGCAACGTCCACGGCGTCTACGCGCCGGGCAACGTGAAGCTCCGCCCGGAAATCCTGAAGGCCTCGCAGGAGCTGGTGCAGCAGCAATTCAAGACGCCGGCCAAGCCGCTGAACCTGGTCTTCCACGGCGGCTCTGGCTCGGAGAAGGACAAGATCGCTCAGGCGGTCTCTTACGGCGTCTTCAAGATGAACATCGACACCGACACCCAGTTCGCCTTCGCGCAAGGTGTGGGCAAGTTCGTATTGGAGAACGCCGTCGCCTTCCAGCATCAGATCGACCCCTCGAACGGCAAGCCCACCAAGAAACTCTATGATCCGCGCAAATGGCTGCGCTTGGGCGAGAAGGCGATGGTGGAGCGGTTGCAGGAGGCGTTCGTCGATCTCGGCTCGAAGGGGAAGAGCCTCGCCGGATAGAGCCGGCCACCCCTCACCGCGCTAGAACGCCGTCAAAGATCCAGCGAGCACCAGATCGGCGTGTGATCGCTGGGCTTGTCGCCGTTGCGCGGCGTCTTGTCGATGTCGCATTCGTCGAGCGAATCCGCCGCCTGCGGCGAGAGCAGCAGGTGATCGATGCGCAAGCCTTCGTCGCGCTGCCAGCGCCCGGCCTGGTAGTCCCAGAACGTGTAGCGATGCGCCTCGGCGCCGTGCAGCGCGCGGAAGGCATCGACATAGCCGAGATTGAGCAGGCGGAAATAACCGGCGCGGCTTTCCGGCCGGCAGAGCGCGTCGTTGGCCCAGGCGGCCGGGTCGTAGACGTCGTCGTCGGTCGGCGCCACGTTGTAGTCGCCGCCCAGCACCAGCGGCTCCTCGTAGTCGAGCAGCTGCTGCGCGTGGTCGTTCAGCCGCTCCAGCCACTGGAGCTTGTAGGAGAATTT
The DNA here is from genome assembly GCA_041913405.1 of Dongia sp. Lineage (GTDB taxonomy): Bacteria > Pseudomonadota > Alphaproteobacteria > Dongiales > Dongiaceae > Dongia. The sequence continues at coordinate 1,110 of JAYSFH010000523.1, forward strand.
GTCGGTATCGACGGGATTGCCGTTCGGCAGATAGATCGAGGCTACGCGCAGGGCCTTATGCCGCTTCCCCTCGGGCACGTCGATCACCGCCTCGATGTAGCGCGCGTGATCGTCGCCTTCGCCGCCGGGCAGGCGCCGCTCTTCCACCATGAACGGATGTTTGGAGAGAATCGCGACGCCGTTATAGCTCTTCTGCCCGACCGCCTCGAAATTGTAGCCGAGGTCCTCGATCTCCAGCTTCGGCAGGTCGGTTTCGAGGCATTTGATTTCTTGCAGCAGCACGACGTCCGGCTTGGCGTTGCGCAGCCATGTGAGAACATTCCCAATGCGGGCGCGCAGCGAATTCACGTTGAAGCTGGCGACCTTGATCACGTTGTTGGAGCCCTCGCCGGACGTCATCGATCCGCTTGTGGTTAGGCGACTGCGAAAGAGCTCCCGCAGCCACAGGACGATGTGGCGTTCGGGTTCTTGACCTGGAAGGAGGAGCCGACCAGGTCCTCGACGAAGTCGACTTCGGCACCGGCCAGCAGATCGAGCGAGGTATCGTCGATCACCATCTTCACGCCGTTGCGTTCGAACAGGTGGTCGTCTGTCTGGGTCGCGTTGTCGAAGGAGAATCCGTACTGGAATCCCGAGCAGCCGCCGCCGGAAACGGTCAGGCGCAACATGAGCGAGGCATCGCCTTCCAATGCGATCAGCTCGCCGATGCGCTTGGCGGCGCTCTCGGTCAGGCCCACTTTACGATCGGGGCTCGGGGACATCTCGTTCATTGCGGAATCCGCTCGGTTAACCTTCCTTATTATCTAGGGACGGATGGCGGAAAGTCAAACCGCCACAAGGACTAGGCGGGTTGCGTGGGCTGCGGGCTCAGTCACCGGTCGCCGCCGATTTTCGGGGCAGGCCGTCGGTCAGTTGCACCCAGGAAATTCGCTCATTTTCAAAGACATGGCGCTCCGGGGCGAGATGGGCGGCGTCCTGGTCGTCGGCGCTGCCGACCAGCAGGTGGATCTCGCCCGGCCGGTCCAGCGCCTCATAGGTCAGCGGCGTGCCGCAATGGGCGCAGAAGGTCCGGGTGACGCCGGGCGAGCTTTCGTAGCGCGCCGGTTCGCCTTCGAAGGCAAAATTCGCGACCGGATAGCCGGCAAAGGCCGTTACCGGTGCGCCCGTGGCCCGCCGGCAGCTCTCGCAATGGCAATAGCAGGTGAAGATGGGCGTCCCCGTCGCGCGGTATTTCACGCGCCCGCAAAGGCAATGGCCGGTGGTGTCGGGTGTGGTCATGCCGCGAGGGTTGCACCGACCGGGGGTGCACGCAAGCCCGGGCATGACGCGACGCGCACAGGCCCGCTATAACCACCCGATGTCCTCTCGCGCTCCCTATGCCTGCGATCCCGCGAAATCGCGCGGCCGGCTCATCCCCGAGCCGCCGAGCGAGACGCGCACGCCGTTCCAGCGCGACCGCGACCGCATCATCCACGCCACCGCCTTTCGCCGGCTGAAGCACAAGACCCAGGTCTTCGTGCAGCATGAGGGCGACCATTACCGCACGCGCCTCACGCATAGTCTCGAAGTGGCGCAGATCGCCCGTTCGATCGCGCGTGCGCTCGGCCTCGACGAGGATCTCGCCGAGGCGCTCTCGCTGGCCCACGATCTGGGCCATCCGCCCTTTGGTCACGCGGGAGAGGAGGCGCTCGATCACTGCATGCAGCCCTTCGGCGGCTTCGATCACAACGAGCAGACGTTCCGCGTGCTGACGCGGCTGGAGCGCCGCTATCCGACCTTCGACGGCCTCAACCTCACCTGGGAAGCGCTGGAAGGCATCGTGAAGCATAACGGGCCGCTGACGGGACCCGCGGCGAGCGCCAAAGCCAAGGCGCGCCCGGTGCCGCGCAGCATCGCCGAGTTCTCCGCACGCTGGGATCTCGAACTCGGCGAGTTCGCCAGCCTGGAAGCCCAGGTGGCCGCGGTCTCCGACGACATCGCCTACAACAATCATGACATCGACGACGGCCTGCGCGCCGGTCTCTTCACTCTGCAGGACTTGGCAGACGTCCCGCTTGCCGGGCCGATCGTCGCCGCGGTGCGCCGCGACCACCCCGGTCTCGACGAGGATCGCGCGATGCACGATACCGTG
>JAYSFH010000524.1:0-3237 GCA_041913405.1 Dongia sp.
CGTCCTCCCGGCGATGGAATCCGAGGACGATCCTTCCTTGCCGCTGCGGGAAGGCATGCTTGATCGCATTGGTGCCGAGCTCGTTGACCAGGAGGCCCACCGACACGGCATGGTCGGCGTTGATCGCCAGTGGCTCGGCGTCAACCGCAATCGCAATGCTTTCGTCCCGACCGAGCAGACTTGCGCGCAGGCCGTTGGCAATTCCGGTCAAGTAAGTGCGCATGTCCACCGGCCCGAAAGCGTTGGAGCGCGCGATCAGATCGTAGAGACCCGCGACGGCGGCCAGGCGCGCTTGCATCGCCCGGTAGCCTTCGCGGCACGGTGACAGCCCGCGGCCGATCTCCAAGGTCAGCAAGCCGGAGATCACCGACAGCGAGTTCTTGATCCGATGCGCCAGCTCGGCGGCCAGCAGATCCTTGTGGCGGTCGGCCGCGACTGACTTGGTCACGTCCGCGAAGACCAGAAGGATCCGGCCGCCGTGGTCGGCCGGGGGGTCGATCCGGCGAGCGTTGAGCTTGAAGCTGCGCCGCCCGAGGCCCGGGACGTCGTCCTCAACCAGGAAGTCCTCGATTGGCGCGCTGTCCTGGATCAGGCTTTCCAGCCGGAGCCTGAGCGCCGGCAGGTCCCACCGTCCGTGCTTCAGTTCAGAGAGTTTCTTTCCGGCGAGGTCGGCCTCGGCCTCGCCAAACTCGCTCACGAAGCTTCGACTGGCCATGACGACCCGCAGCTCGCCGTCCAGCACCAGCAGCGGATCGGCGATCGTGTCGACGATGGAACGCGCCACTTCGGCCGAACGCGCGGCATCCCGAGCAGCGTCGCTGAGGAGCGGCGGCGAGTCCGATTGCATGTCGAATTCTTCCAACGAGAACCTGAGCATTTCACCCTTCCGGCGCATGAATCGTTGCCATGGTCCTCATGGCGCGGCATTCGCCCTGACGCTCGCGGCGGAACCGCGGCGCGACAGCACGCTGGTCGAGGACAGCATCGATTGCGCCCGGCGCGTTGCGGCGCCGAACCGGCAGGCAACTCCCCTCGATGGAGGCGGAGCGGCAAACTTCGTTCCTGGAGACTTGTTCGGCAGAATGCTGACCGAGCAGCCGGCAGCGCCTCGAAAGGAGCATCGCAAACCGGTCCAATACTTGGAAGCTAACCGAATCGCAGCATGGGGTCTGTGCACTTGTGCACACAGCGTGTCAGAAGTAACGTGATCGTCGTGATCGGGGGCATGATGCAGGGGCGGCCAGGGAAAAATTCGGAGGCGGCACAGGCGGGTAACGCTTCCCGACCCGCGAACAACCTGCTCCGCCGCTTGCGCCCGGAAGATTTCGCGCTGATCGCCGCTCACCTCGAGGCGCGGGAACGGGGCGCCGGCGAGCTGCTCTATAATCCCGGCGACAACGTCGAATACGTCCACTTCCCTTGCGGCCAGGCGCTCGCGTCCTTCCTCGTTCCGAACGAGGACGGCCGCGATGTGGAGACGGTGCTGGTGGGGCGCGAGGGCGCCGCCGGCGGAATCGTCAGCGCGGGATGGCTGCCGGCCTATTGCCGGATCACGGTCAAGTATTCCGGACCGTTCGTGCAGCTTCGCGCCGGCGCACTCCAGGAGGCCAAGGCCGCCTCCGCGACCCTGCGGAACCTGTTCTCGCGCTATGCCGACTGCCTGCTGGCGCAGGTCTTCCAATCCACCGCCTGCAACGCCATTCACACGATCGAGCAGCGCGCCGCCAAGTGGATCATTGCCGCCATGGACCGCACCGGCGATCACAACGTGCCGCTGACTCATGACCAGCTTGCCACCATGCTGGGCGTCGGGCGCAGCTATACCAGTCGAGTCCTGCAGAGCCTGAAGGCGGACGGCATCCTGACCACCGGCCGCGGCACCCCGCGGGGGCAGGACATAGACCGGCTCGCCCCCCCCCCCCGCAGCGGCCACACGGCGGTGTAGAGTCACAAAGAGGCGGTCCTGGCCCGCGTCTACCCAGACGAAGTCGGGCGCAATCCAACGGCGGCTTGATCAAGCCCGGCCCGCAGCCTGCAAACGAAAACCCCGGCGGATCACTCCGCCGGGGTTTCGCTTTAGTCTATCGAATGGTGATCAGGACGCCAGGTTCGCCAGCGCGGCCAGGAGCAGCAGCGCCACGATGTTGGTGATCTTGATCATCGGGTTCACGGCCGGACCCGCAGTGTCCTTGTAGGGATCGCCGACGGTGTCGCCGGTCACCGCGGCCTTATGGGCGTCGGAGCCCTTGCCGCCGTGATGGCCGTCTTCGATGTACTTCTTGGCGTTGTCCCAAGCGCCGCCGCCCGAGGTCATCTGGATCGCGACGAAGAGACCGGTCACGATGGTGCCGAGCAGCATCGCACCGACGGCGATGAAGGCCTCGGCCTGGCCCGCGGCCAGATAGACCACGACGTAGAGCACGATCGGCGCCAGCACCGGGAGCAGCGACGGGACGATCATCTCCTTGATCGCCGCCGTAGTCAGCATGGCGACAGCGCGGCCGTATTCCGGCTTGGCGGTGCCTTCCATGATGCCCTTGATCTCCTTGAACTGGCGGCGGACCTCGATCACCACCGAGCCGGCCGCGCGGCCGACCGCCATCATGCCCATGGCGCCGAACAGGAACGGCAGCGCGCCGCCCACGAACAGGCCGATGACCACGTAGGGATTGTTGAGCTGGAACGAGATCGTGCTCGCCAGCTGCGGGAAGTAGTGCTTCAGGTCCTCGGTATAGGCCGCGAACAGCACCAGCGCCGCAAGAGCGGCCGAACCGATCGCATAGCCCTTGGTCACCGCCTTGGTGGTGTTGCCGACGGCATCCAATGCATCGGTTACCTTGCGGACTTCCGGCGGCAGGCCGGACATGTTGTAGGCGACGATGATCGCGGCGCAGATCACGATCACCGGCAGGGCGGTCGCTTCCATCGAGACCGCGAGACCCTGGATGATGTTGGTGCCGTGACCGGTGGTCGAGGCCTGGGCGACGCTGCGCACCGGGCGATAGGAGGTCGAGGTGTAGTACTCGGTGATCACGACCAGCAAGCCGGTCACCACCAGGCCGACCACCGCGCACCAGAACAGGCTGGAACCGGTGACGGTGAAGGCGAGGCCGGAGGCCGTGCCCGCGAAGGAAGTCTCGAAGCCGAGCACGAAATGCGTGAACACCGCGATCAGGATGACCGAGATGATGCCGGCGCCGATCAGGCCCTTGTAGAGCGCGCCCATGATGTTCTGGC
>JAYSFH010000525.1:0-3229 GCA_041913405.1 Dongia sp.
GACACCCTGCTCCCAAAGCAGGTACTCTACCGGGCTGAGCTACACCCCGAAACTGCGGCAACCGCGCGGAAACTAAAGGAAACGGCCCGGAACCGCAAGAACGCTCCAGGAACCGGGATCGCAGCCTAGTGCAGCCGGCGCGAGGCGCTGTGGGTGGCCCGGATCGGGGTTTGCGGCTGCGGCCGCACGGGCTGGCCGGCCATGGCGGCGAAATCCTCGATCGGCATCGGCTTGCCGTAGAGATAGCCCTGCACCACCTCGGCCCCGGCATCGCGGAGGAACTCGGCCTGCTGCGGCGTCTCGACGCCTTCGGCGATGATCGCCATGCCGAGGCTGTGCGCCATGGCGATCGCGGCCCGGACCACGGCTTGCGGACCCTCGCCGCTCTCGAGATCGATCACGAAGCTGCGGTCGATCTTGAGGTAATCCACCGGGAATCGGCGCAGCTGCGCCAGCGATGAATAACCGGTGCCGAAGTCGTCGATCGCCAGCTTGCAGCCGAGGGCCGCCAGCGACCGCGTGGTCTCGCTCGCCCGCTCCGGCTCCAAGGCCAGCATGGATTCCAGCTCGAGACGCTCCGGCGCGAAGCCGGTCACATCGAGCGCGCCGCGGATCGACTCCACGAACTCGTCCTCGGCGAACTGACCGAAGGAGAGATTGACCGAGAGCGTCAGGTTCTTCTCGACGTATCCCGGAATCGCCGCTGAGAAATCCATGATCGCGCGGTGCAGGATGTAGAGCCCGAGCTCGCCGATCAGCCCCGTCTCCTCGGCGATCGCGATGAACTGCAGCGGCGAGACCATGCCGAGCTCCGGATGCTTCCAGCGCGCCAGCGCCTCGCAGCCGATCACGGTCTCACTCTTCAAATCGATCAGCGGCTGGTAGAGCAGGAAGATCTGGCCCTCGCGCATCGCCGCCGGCAAGGCGGAGGCGAGCTTGGCGCGGGTCTGCGCCGCTTCCTGAAGGGCCGGCGTGAAGTAACGGACGCTCCCGCGCATCTCTGTCTTGGCCCGGCGCATGGCGAGCTCCGCTTTGGTCAGCAGCTCGTCGGCGGTTCCCTGGTCGGCCGGAAACACGCTGATGCCGATGCTGGCCCCGAGCCGCACCTCGACCGGGCTGGCCTCCATCCCGCTGGCGAGCGCTGTGGAAAGCCGGCGCGCCAGATTGGCCGCGTCGTCGGCGCTCTTCGCCATCCGCTGCAGCACCACGAACTCGTCGCCGCCGCAGCGCGCCACGTTGTCGGTCGGCCGCAGGCAATCGTTCAGGATGACGGCGATGCGCTGCAGCACCTCGTCGGCCGACTGCCGACCGACCCGGTCGTTCACCACCTTGAAATGGTCGAGCCCGACATAGATCAACGCGAAGCCCGGGCCGCCGCGCTCCTGCTCGGCGATCGCGCGGTCGATCACATCGACCATGCTGGCGCGATTGAGGAGACCGGTGAGCTCGTCATGCTGGCGCAGATAGACCAGCCGGCTCTCGACCGACTTTCGCTCGGTGATGTCCTCGGAAACGGAGATGTATTTCTCGATCTGGCCGCCCGCACCCACCACCGGGGTGATGACCTGCTCGACGGTGACCAGGCTGCCGTCCTTGCGCCGGTTGATGAACTCGGCGGTGAAGGAGCGCCCGTCGCGAATCGTCTCCCAAAGCCGTCGATAGAAGGAATCCTCATGCTGGCCCGAGCGCAGCAGGCGCAGATCGCGCCCCATCATCTCGTCGAGCGCATAGCCGGTGATGCGCTCGAAGGCCGGGTTGGCCCATTCGACGAGGCCTTCGGGATCGGTGATGACGATGCCGTTGACCGCGCTCTGCAGCACCCGGGACTGGATCTCGAGCTTGCGCGCCTGGCGGATGCGAAGCACCAGCCGCCAAGCTTCGGCGCCGATGATCTGCAGGCTCGCCGTGTCCTCCGCGTCGTAGGCGTCGGATCGACCGGCCACGCTCAGGCGCGCGACGATTCGGCCGCCGTCGCGAATCTCGCTTTCGAGCTTGAGCTCGCCGGCGCGCCGCGGGTGCTCGCCGGGTCCGAAGCGATAGGTGGCCTCGATGGCGCCCTTGTCGTCGAGCACATGCAGCACGCCGCTCGGGCTCCCAGTGATCGCCGCTGCGTTCTCGACCGCGCAGGCGAACAGCGCCGACTCCGATCCGGTGTCGCCCAGCGCCACCAGGTCGAGCTGGGCCTGGCTGCGGCGGTTGTTGCGCTCCAGCGCGATCTCGGAGGCTTTCAGCTCGGTCACGTCGAGATGCGAGCCGATGATCTGGCGCGGCATGCCGGTCGTCGTGTCGACCTCGGTCACCTCGGCGATCGCCGAGACCCAGAACCAGCCGCCGCGTCCGTTGTCGAGCCGGTGCTCCATGCGATAGCGCCCGAGCCGGCCACCGATGAAATCTTGCATGGCGCGCAAGGTCGCCTCGCGCTCGGCGGGATGGATGCGCTCGGCCCAGAGATCCAGACTCTCGGTATAGGAAACCGGCCCGATGCCGAGCTGCCAGGCGTAGATGTCGTTGTAGGTGACGCTGCGCTTCTGGGCATCGATCTCGAACAGACCGAGCCGCGCGGTGCGCGTCACCAGGGCGAGACGCGCCTCGCTCTGGCTGAGCGCGCGCTCCTTGGCGAAGAGATCGGTCACGTCGAACACGAAGACATTGAGGCAGCCGCCGGCATCCGTGACCGCGCTCAGCAGATAGACCCGGTCGCCGATCTCGAATCGGCGCTCGGTCCGACCGGTGCCGCGCATCGCGCGGATCGCCTCCTGCCACTGCTTCCAGAGCTCGGGCTCGGCGCCGATCCGCCCCAGCAGTGCGTTGGCCGCGGCGTTGGCATAACGCACCTCGCCGGAAGCGGTGACTCGCAGGATCGGATGCGGGTTGTCCTCGGGGACGCCCGCCAGCTGCTCCAGCTCGGCGTGACGGGCGGCCCGCAGCCGCGCCCGCTTTGCGAGCAGGAACAGAACCAAAGCGCCGACGATCGCGCCGACCACCAGACCGGCGAAAGCGGTCTGCGCCAGCAATCCGCCTTGTTCGTCGAGGGCGTGCGCGGGCGAGCCGCCCAGCACGGTCTGGCTGACGGTCAATGCGAAACTCGCCGCTAAAACGCGCAATCGCTTCAACAGGCGCATCCGACCGGCCGGGCCCTCCCGCAAATTTTTGAAATGACCGGATTCCTAGTTTCGCGACGAGGGCGCGAGACTCTGATCCCAATTGCTCCGATTTAGCGCCGGAAATG
>JAYSFH010000526.1:0-3207 GCA_041913405.1 Dongia sp.
AAGGTGCGGCCCGTCGCCATGATCGAGGCCGGTCCCCGCATCACCGCGCGCCGGCCCGGCGACTGGATCGCGCGCCTCGGCTTCGGCGTGCCGGTGCTGCTCGGCACCACCCTCCTCCGCATTCTCGGCCATGGACAAGTCGAAGGCGTCGAGATCGACCGCGGCAACGGCCCGGAGCGGCTGGACTGCGACGGCGTGGTCTTCACCGGCAAGTTCCGGCCGGAGAATGCCCTGCTCGCCGGCAGTCATCTCGCCGTCGATCCCGGCACGAAGGGTCCGGCAATCGACCAGTTCTGGCGCTGCTCCGATCCGGCGTTCTTCGCGGCGGGCAATCTGTTGCGCGGGATCGAAACCGCCGGCCAATGCTGGCGCGAAGGCTCCGCGGCGGGGCGCATCATCGCCGCGACCCTGCTGGGCAAGCTGGCACCGGCGCCGACCGGCATTCCGGTCCATGCCGCCGGCGCACTCGCTTATGTCTATCCGCAGCGCCTGGTCGCAGCCGATCCGATCGATCCTGAGCTGCTGTTCTTCGGCCGGGTGCGCGCCGCGGCCCGCGGCGATCTGGTGGTGCGCGGCGACGACAGGATCATCTCCCTGCGCAAGATCGACGCCCTGCCGGAGCGCCGCATTCCCTGGCCGGTCTCGGCGATGGACTTGCAGGCCTATAAGAGCATCACCGTTGCATTGGAGCCGGACAGATGACGGCGGTCATCGCCATCGACCAGGGCACGACCGGATCGGGCGTGCATGTGCTGCAGAGCGACGGCCGCTTCCGCTCCGGTGATACCATCGACCACCAGCAGTTCTATCCGCAATCCGGCTGGGTCGAGCATGACCCGGAAGAACTGGTCGGCAATGTCGCGCGGCTGATCGCGCAGCATAAGACCGGTGCCAAGGGCATCGGCATCGCCAACCAGGGCGAGACCGTGGTCGCCTGGGATGCGAAGACCAAGAAGCCGATCTACAACGCCATCGTCTGGCAGGACGCGCGCACCCATGCCGAGATCGAGAGGCTCAAAGCGGCGGGACATGAGGAAACGACACTCGAGCGCGCCGGCCTGCCGCTCGATCCCTACTTCTCGGCGGCGAAGCTGCGCTGGCTGCTGGATACTGTGGGCGAGGCGAAGACTTTGCGGCGCGAGGGCCGGCTGCGGCTCGGCACCAGCGACGCCTTCTTCCTCGACCGCCTGGCCGGCGTGTTCGCGACCGACGTCACCACCGCCTCGCGCACCAGCCTGATGAATCTCGAGACCCTGCAATGGGACCCGGTGGTGGCCGATCTCTTCGGCGTGCCGATCGAATGCCTGCCGGAGATCCGCCCGACCGCCGGCGATTTCGGCGCGATCGACGGCGTGCCGGTGACCGCCAGCATGGTCGACCAGCAGGCGGCGCTGTTCGGTCATGGCTGCCGCAAGCCGGGCGATGCCAAGATCACCTTCGGCACCGGTGCGTTTGCGCTCGCCATCGCGGGACCGAAGCCGCTCAAAGATCCCAAGACCGGATTGCTGCCGACCATCGCGTGGAAGCTTGGCGATGCGCCCGTCACCTACGCGATCGACGGCGGTGTCTACAACGCCGCCTCGGCGCTGAACTGGGCGAAGGAGCTCGGGCTCTTCAACGCGTTCAGCGAGATCGACTCTTTCGACGGCTGCGCGATCGAGCGCGGCCTCGCCTTCGTGCCGGCGCTCTCGGGCCTCGGCTGCCCCTATTGGGATCGCAGCGCCGCGGGGATGTGGCTCGGCATGGGGTTGGAAACGAGCAAGCGCGACATGCTGCAGTCGCTGCTGGAAGGCGTCGCCCTGCGCGCCGCGCAGGTCATCGCCGCCATGAGTGGTTTGCAGCCGATTGCGCCCAAACTCTCGATCGACGGCGGCCTCGCCAACAACGGCTACTTCCGCAGCTTCCTGGCGAAGGCGCTGGGACGGCAACTGACGGTCCCGGCGAGCCTGGAACTGACCGGGCTGGGTTGCGCGATGTTCGCGCTGATCGGTGCGGGACTGGCGACGATCGATAATCTGCCGCCGCAGCAGCCCGGCACCCTGGTCGACGCGGCGCCCTTCGATCGCGCGCTCGTGAACCGCTTTGCCGATGCGGTCGAGCGCTGCCGCAATTGGCGCCACTAGCCGCCTCAGTTTCGCCCGACTTTGCCGCGATGCTGGCGCCATGGTCAGGTGGTGGATCGCGGCATTCCTCTTGTTGGCTTGGCCGGCCCAGGCCGATCCTGCTTTGGAACTGGTCTCGGCGGCACGGGACCAGGTCGGGCGCACGCTGGTCTACGACCCGCGCTACGAGAAGCTCGCCTACCCGATGGGCGACGTGCCGATCGAACGCGGCGTCTGCACCGACGTGGTGATCCGCGCCTTCCGCAGCCAAGGTATCGACCTGCAGCGCCTGGTGCATGAGGACATGCGTGGTCATTTCGGCGCCTATCCGCAGAGCTGGGGCCTGAAGCGCCCGGATGCCAATATCGATCACCGCCGCGTGCCCAATCTCGCGACCTTCTTCAAGCGGCGCGGTCTTGCCCTGGAGCCCCGCGATTACCGGGCCGGCGACCTGGTGACCTGGATGCTGCCGGGCAACTTGCCGCATATCGGGATCGTCTCGGACCGTACCGATCCCGCCTCCGGCCGGCCGTTGATCGTCCACAATATCGGCGCCGGGGCGCGGGAAGAGGACATGCTGGCTGCCTATCCGGTGACCGGCCATTTCCGCTGGTTTCCGCCCGAAATGACCCCCGCGAATTAGCTTCCAACGGCAGGCCAAGCGGCTAGAATGCCGCCGCTTTTCGACCTCAACCCTTCAGGACCTGCCAACCATGACGACCGACGCCGCCGCCCTCAAAGGCAACTGGAACTACCCCACCTCCGTGAAGTTCGGCGTGGGCCGGATCAAGGAGCTGCCGGACCACTGCAAGGCGCTGGGGCTGAAGCGGCCGCTCCTGATCACCGACCCCGGCCTTGCCGGCCTGCCGATGATCAAGAACGCGATCGCCGCCAACGAGGCGGCCGGTATTCCAACCGGGCTCTATTCCGAGGTCCAGGGCAACCCGATCGGCAAGAACGTCGATGACGGCGTGAAGGTCTACAAGGCCGGCAACCATGACGGCGTCATCGCCTTCGGCGGCGGCTCGGCGCTCGATGCCGCGAAGGCGGTGGCGCTGATGGTCGGCCAGACCCGGCCGAGCTGGGATTTCGAGGATATCGGCGA
>JAYSFH010000527.1:0-3201 GCA_041913405.1 Dongia sp.
CCAGGACCGGCGCCTGTTTGCCCTGCTGGACAGCCGACGCGAAGAACCTTTCCTCGTCGAGCTCGACGCCGCGCTTGGTTTTGTCGCGCCGCCTGCGGTCGTGACCGTCGATGCGCTCGATGACATCCTCGCGGCGGCGCGGCCCTTGATCCTGGCGGGCGATGCGCCGGCCATGGGCCGCTACGCCACGCAAGGCGGCATCCGGCTCATGCAGGTCGTGCCGAACGCATTGGCGGTTGCGCGGCTCGCCGCCGACCCGCAGCGCCGCTACGACTTGCCGGCGAAGCCGGTCTATGTGCGGCCGCCCGACGTGACCATGCCGAAGCCGCAATGAGCGCGCCGGCGCTGAAGATCCGCCCGGTCGAAAGCTTCGACCTGCCCGTGCTGGCGGCGCTGCATGCCGCCTGCTTCTCCGCGCCCTGGGACCAGCCTTGGACCGAGCGTTCCTTCTCGGACGTGCTGCAGATGCCGGGTGCCGGCGCGCGGATCGCAGCGGTGGGAACCGAGCCGGTCGGCTTTGCCGTCGCCCGGGTCGCGGCCGACGAGGCCGAGCTGCTGCTGATCGGCGTTCATCCCGAGCATCGTCGCGCCGGCCATGGCCGCGCGCTGCTCGACCATCTGGTCGAGACCCTGCGCGCCGCCGGCGCGGCGCGCCTGTTTCTCGAAGTCGCGGAGAGCAACCGGGCGGCGACGGCCTTCTATCGCGGCGCCGGCTTCGAGCCGGTCGGACGGCGGGCCAAATACTACGCAGGCGAAGATGCTTTGGTGATGATGAAAGCATTGAAGGCTGAAACAGCCCAAACTTCAAAATAGCGGCATTGCGCTATATTGACCGAGACAGTAGTGTTGCCCCCCGAATACTGGGGACAATATTGGACGGAAGCCCGGAATGTCTGAAGAGTTGAAGCCCGGCAGCCTGCTGCAGATGGCGACGACGATTGTCGCCGCCCATGTCTCCAAGAGCAGCGTGCCCGCGGCGGAGATCCCGCGTCTCCTCTCCGACGTCTACCAGGCGCTCAGCGGTCTCGCCGGCGGCAAGCTGACCGCCGCCCCGGCCAGTCGCGATCCGGCGGTGCCGGTCAAGAAGTCGGTGACGCCGGACCACATCATCTGCCTGGAATGCGGCAAGAAGCAGAAGATGCTGAAGCGTCATATCCGCACCGCCTACGGCCTCTCGCCGGAGCAGTATCGCGAGAAGTGGGACCTGCCGGCCGAATACCCGATGGTCTCGGCGAATTACGCGAAGAAGCGCAGTGCGCTCGCGCGGCAGATCGGACTCGGCACCGGCGGCAAGCGGCGCTGATCCGAATCCCAGTTGCGAATCGCTCGCGGGCGTTTTTCCTTGGCCATCCGTCGCTTGACGGGCAGAATGCCGCGACGGAGTGAATCGAACCGTTAACATACGGAGTGTCTGGTCTCGTGACTTCACGGTTGGAAAAACTCTGCGTCGATAAGGGGCTGAAGATGACCGAGCAGCGGCGCGTGATCGCGCGCGTGCTCTCGGATGCCGCCGACCATCCCGACGTCGAGCAGGTGCACAAACGCGCCACCAAGATCGACCCCAACATCTCGCTGGCCACGGTCTATCGCACCGTGCGCCTGTTCGAGGAGGCGAGCATCCTCGAGCGCCATGATTTCGGCGACGGCCGTGCGCGCTACGAGGAAGCGCCGGAGAGCCATCACGACCATCTCATCGATATCCAGTCCGGCCGGGTGATCGAGTTCTCGAACGAGGACATCGAGAAGCTGCAGAAGCGGGTCGCCGACGAGCTGGGCTACAAGCTGGTCGGCCATCGCCTCGAGCTCTACGCCGTGCCGATCGGCTCGAAGTCGCGCGAAGCCAAGAAGCAGTGATCGCGCGGTTATGACTTTGGCCGAGACCACGGCGCGCCCCGTCGACCTCACCATCGGTGACCTCGAAATCCGGCTGGCCGAGAACGAGGCGGAGATCGCCGCCTGCCAGTCGTTGCGCTACCGCGTCTTCTACGAGGAGATGAGCGCCTCGCCGACGCCCGAGATGGCGGCGACCCGGCGCGACTTCGATTCCTTCGATCCCTTCTGCGACCATCTGATCGTGATCGACGCCCGCAAGGGCAGCGGTGCCGCCGGCATCGTCGCCACCTATCGCCTGCTGCGCCGTCCCGGCGCCGCGAAGCGCGGCCAGTTCTACTCGATCGACGAATACGACATCTCGGCGATCGTGGCGCACCCGGGCGAAATCCTGGAGCTCGGCCGTTCCTGCGTCGATTCCGCCTATCGCTCCAAGGCGGTGATGCAGCTCCTGTGGAAGGGCATCAGCGAATACGTCTTCCACTTCAAGATCGAGATCATGTTCGGCTGCGCCAGTTTCCCCGGCACCGATCCCGCCGAGCACGCGACCACGCTTTCCTATCTCCATCACCGCCACATGGCGCCGCCGCAGTTCCGGCCGCGCGCGGTGCCGTCGCGCTATGTCTCGATGAACCTGCTGCCGATCGAGCAGATCGATGAGCGCCGCGCCCTGGCTTCGCTGCCGCCGCTGATCAAGGGCTATCTCCGCTTGGGCGGGTTCGTCGGCGACGGCGCGGTGATCGACCATCAGTTCGGCACCATCGACGTCTCGGTGGTCGTGGTGACCGAACTGGTCACCGACAAATACTATAAGCACTATGCCCGTGCCGAAAGCTGACGCCGCGACGCTCGACGGCCCGGTTTCCCGCGCGCCCCATCCCGCGCCCGCGGATCTCAGCTATGCCGAGGATCCGATCGAGCCGGGCATCGCGCCGTTCGGTTCCGACACGCTCGGCGCGCGGCGCCTCACCCTCTATCTTCTCCTCACCGTGGTCCTGATGCCGGTGCAAGCGCTGTTCGTGGCGCTGGGCTCGCGCATGGCGGAGCGGTTTCCGGTCGCCTATCACCGGATCTGCTGCCGCCTGATGGGGATCGACATCGCGACCGTGGGCACGATGTCCCGCAACCGGCCGACGCTCTTCGTCAGCAACCACACATCCTACATCGACATCACCGTCCTCGGCGCGCTCATTCCCGGATCCTTCGTCGCCAAGGCCGAGGTCGCGCAGTGGCCGCTCTACGGCTGGCTCGCCAAGCTGCAGCGCACCGTCTTCGTCGATCGCAAGCGCAACACCTCGCATATCCAGCGCGACCAGCTCGGCCGGCGCCTGGCGGCCGGCGACAATCTCATCCTCTTTCCCGAGGGCACCT
>JAYSFH010000528.1:0-3190 GCA_041913405.1 Dongia sp.
ATCGCCTTCTTCAGCGGTCCGTGCTTGACGAGGCGTTCCAGCACCTCCGCCGACCACTGGCCGGATTCCGCGAGATCCACATGCGGATAGGTACGGCATACCACCAGCGCCGAAGCATGCCGCACCATCCGCTTGGTGACATTGGCATGAAGATCGAGACTGACCACGATCGGCAGATCCGGGCCGGAGATCGCGCGGATTCGCTCCAAGAGTTCGCCCTCGCCGTCCTCGAGATGCTCAGTCACCATCGCACCGTGCAGATCGAGGTAGATCCCATCGAGCGGACCCGCATCCTTGATCAAGCTCAAGAGTCGACCCGCGATCCGCTCATAGGCGTCGCGCTCGACATGGGCGGAAGGCGATGCCGAGCACCAGAGCAGCGGCACGATGTCGTGCTTCGAGCGCGTGACCTCGAGGAAGCCCGCGATCGGCAGGTTGATGCCGTCGAAACTGTCGAGGATCGCGGCGCCTTCGGTGAGGCCGGGCCAGCCGTCGGCCTGTTCGAAGTCGCGATAGGTCGCCTTCAGCGGCGCGAAGGTGTTGGTCTCGTGCTGGAAGCCGCCGATCGCAATGCGCGCCACGATTCACTCCTGAACGGTCGATTCAATATGCCGGCAATTTCGCAGGATGAAACAAAAGGAGCAAGAACCCGAGGCTGCAACCACAATAATGCAGGGTTGTGCGACAACCACCTAGGCGGGAATCGTCGACTCCTGTATAAGCGGAGCCGGCCATGGGGATGGCCTTCTCTGAGGATGATGCGTGGGGACGCAGTCGACATTCAATGTGGATCTGCAATCTGCCAAGTCATTGGCGGATGCGGCTCTGGCCGAGATGGTCAAATACGGTGTCCCGCCAACGCCGCCGAATTACTGCGTCTGGTACAATTACGTCGCCAAGGCGATCGCCGGGCTCACCCGCGAAATCGATGAACGCATCGCGCTGCAGAAGGGCTTCGGCTGGCAGGCGAACCAGGAGCTGTTCGAGCGCTATTTCGGCACCGACGGCGAGACCGCCGCCATCCGCAAGACCGGCAGCGAGCTCAATCAGACCGTGGGCAAGGTGCTGCTGCGGCTCGATGCCGCCGGCCAGGATGCCGCGGCCTTCGGCGAGACCCTGGTGCAGGTGCATGGCTCGCTGAAAGCCGTGCCGGTGGTCGAGGGCTCGCGTGTGCAGGCCGTGGTGCATCGCCTGTCCGGCGCCACCAACGACATGGTCAAGCGCAACCGCGACCTGGAGACCGAGCTCCGCAAATCGACCAGCGAGATCAACTCGCTGCAGGATCGGCTGGAGCAGGCGCGCCGCGAGGCCTTCACCGACGCGCTGACGGGGATCGGCAACCGGCGCTGCTTCGACCTGGCGCTGATCGAGCACAGCGAGCGCGCGGCCGCCGGCGAGCTGGAGCTCTGCCTGCTGCTGATCGATATCGATCACTTCAAGAGATTCAACGACAACTACGGCCATCGGATCGGCGACCAGGTGCTGAAGGTGGTCGGCGGCCAGATGAAGCTGATGTCGCGCGGCACCGATATCGCGGCGCGCTACGGCGGCGAGGAGTTTGCGCTGCTGCTGGTGGGCGCACCGATGGATATCGCCATGCGCCGCGCCGACCAGCTCAGAGAGGCGCTGGCCAACAACTATCTTCGCAACAAGGCGACCGGCGATCTCTATGGCCAGGTCACCGTCTCGATCGGCGTCGCCAAGTACCGCATGACCGACAATGTCGAGACCTTTGTCGGCCGCGCCGACGCCGCGCTCTACGAAGCCAAGGGCGCCGGCCGCAACCGGGTGATCGCAGAAGCCGCTTAGATCGGACTAGAGCTCGATCAGGCGGTCGGGGATGCGGTTGGGGTTCGTGCCCTCCGCCGGATAGTGCTTGGCCAGCAGCGCACCCAAGGTCTCGATCGCACCGATGAAGCCCTGCTCCACATCGCCTTTCCGCACCGACGCGGTGAAGGCCGCGACGATCTTCTCCCAGGCGCCGGGCTCGACGGCGCGGTCGATGCCACGATCGGCGATGATCTCGACGTAGCGCTCGGCCGCCGAGACGAAGAACAGCACGCCGCAATGCTCCTCGGTCGAGGCGAGGCCGCGCTCGAGAAACACCAGCCGGGCCAGCCGCGAGGCCATGCGCCGCTTCCGCGCGGCGGGAACGACCCGGACTCCGAACGGCGTGAAGGCGACCAGCACGTAGACGAGGAGGAAGGCGGCAAGCTCGGCCGCGAGCATCTCAATCGGACCCGGCCAGGGCAGCAGGGCCCAGACCGCAAGCCCGGCAATCAAGGCCGCGGCCAAGGCGGCCGCGAGCGCGTTGCTGCGATAGCCGTCGGCACGCTGGGCGATCGCCGCCACCAATTCCGCCCGGGTCCCCTGCTCCGCGCGCTGGATCGCCGCGGCGATCCGATCCCGCATTCCGTCATCGATCATGGCTTTCCCCTCACCATCGTCCGCTCGCCCCACCGCCGCCGAATGATCCGCCGCCCCCGCCGAAGCTGCTGCTGGAGGACCGGCTGCTGGAGGAGCCAGCGCTGCTCGAACGGGCCAGATACCAGACATTGCGGCGCCGTTTCGGGTCATAGCGGCGGCGCAGGCTCATCACCACCGTTGCCAGGAAGGCAATTGCAAAAATGCCGAGCGGCTCCAGCACGTCCGTGAACGACGACGACTCCCCGGAGTTCTGCACGGTCAAGGGCTGCGTTGGAACGTAGCCGCCGCCAAGCGCCGCCAGGATCGCTTCCACGCCGGCGCGCACGCCGCCGTTCATGTCGCCCTGCTTGAAATAGGGGATGATCTCGCGCTGTATGATGCTGTTGGCGGTGGCGTCGGGGATCTGGCCTTCGAGGCCGTAGCCGACCTCGATCCTGAGCTCGCGGTCGTTCGGCGCCACGATCAGCAGCAGGCCGTTGTTCTTGCCGGCCTGGCCGATGCCCCAGCCGCGCCCGAGCGCGAGACCCCAATCCTCGATCACATAGCCCTTGAGATCCGGCAACGTCACCACGACCAGCTGGATGCCGGTCGAGGATTCAAGGCCGGCCAGCCGGTCGGTGATGGTTGCGACGGTCGAGGCATCGAGGATGCCGGCCTGATCGACCACGCGACCGGTCAAAGCCGGGATCGGCGGCTCGGCCAAGGCCGGCGCGGCGAAGCCTAGCAGCAGGATCAGGACACCCAGAAGTCTCACCATCGCCCG
>JAYSFH010000529.1:0-3186 GCA_041913405.1 Dongia sp.
CGCGGTCCCGGTCTCCGCCTTTGCGAAAAGCGTCAGCGCCGCGCTCAGCCTGAACTAGCGGCGCGCGGCGCCAGCCGCAGCACGACATAGCCCAGCACCGCCGACAGGATCGAGCCCGTGAGCACGCCGAGCCGCAGGGAAGCCGCGGTCTCCGGCCCGCTGAAGGCCAGGGTGCCGATGAACAGGCTCATGGTGAAGCCGATTCCGGTCAGCACGCTGGCACCGTACATCTGTGCCCAGGTGACCCGCTCCGGCAGGCGGAACAGGCCCAGGGCCACGCCGAGCACGGCCACCAGCATCACACCCAGCTGCTTGCCGATGAAGAGGCCGCCGGCGATGCCGAGGCCGATCGGCTGCAGGAAGGCCGCGAGCCCGATCCCGCCGCCCAGCGGCACGCCGGCATTGGCGAAGGCGAAGACCGGCATGATCCCGAAGGTGACCCAGGGATGCAGCGCATGCTCGCAGCGCCGCAGCGGCGTCTGCTCGCGCGGCCCCGCAACCCGGAGCGGAATGGCGAAGGCGATGGCGACGCCGGCCAAGGTTGCATGCACCCCGGATTTCAGCACGCAGATCCAGATGAAGATGCCGACCAGGACATAGGGTGCCAGCCTCAGGACCCCGAGTCGGTTCAGCACCGCCAGCCCGAGGATGCCGGCCGCCGCCAGCCCGAGCGAGATCAGCGACAGCTCCGCGGTGTAGAAGACCGCGATGATCACGATCGCGCCGAGATCGTCGATGATCGCCAGCGCCAGCAGAAAGATCTTCAGCCCCTCGGGGATGCGCCCGCCGAGCAGCGCCATCACGCCCACGGCGAAGGCGATGTCGGTCGCGGCCGGGATTGCCCAGCCGGCGTGGTTCTCCGGTGTCGTCCAGTTGAAGGCGAGATAGACCAGCGCCGGCATCGCCATCCCGCCCAGGGCGCAGAGCCCCGGCAGCGCCACCTGGCGCGCGCTGGAAAGCTCGCCCTCCAGCACCTCGCGCTTGATCTCGAGCCCGACCAGGAAGAAGAACACCGCCATCAGGCCGTCGTTGATCCAGTGGATCAGCGTCTTCTGGAAGGCGAAGCTGCCGAGCGTCACGCCGAGGTCCAGCTCCAGCAGCCCCTCGTAGAGCCAGGCCAGCGGCGAGTTGCTGATCACGAGTGCCAGGGCCGCGGCGATCAGCAGCAGGATGCCGCCGGCGCTCTCGAGCCTCACAAAATCGCGCAGTGCCTGCAGCGGCACCGGCAACGCGGTCGCTCTGTTCGATTCCTGGTCACCCGGCATGCGTCCCCTCGGCGAATCACTGCCGCATAGATAGGGGGCTCAGTGCCGGGTGTCCTGCAATTTCGGAACGTCGGTCCCTCAGGAGGCGACGAAATGCGGCGCCCAGAGAATGAGGGTGATCAGCGCGCCGAAAACGGCACCCTCGCCGATCTGATGGATGATCTTGTGGATCCCGGTCCCCGTGGACTGCGTCCGAAACATCGCCAACCTCACCCGCTGTATTAATTATGTACCCATAATGTTCTCATTTTATTCCAGAGTCAAGCGGGGGTGGGGAACGCGCATGTGGCCTGAAGAACGCCCGGAATTGAGGGCTGGATGAGGGACCGGAGGCGCGCGGAAGCCGCGGGTTACTGGGCGGGCGTCCGGCTGTTGCGCAGCTCGTTCAGGAGATCGCCATAGGCCCAGACCACCTCCGGCTGGACGTCCGGCGACTTCAGGACCGGCCGGAGCTTCTCGACTCTCGCGACCAGATCGTCCTTGCCGAACACCTTGTCTTTGGAGAAATGCACGCCGAGCGCCGCGCCGTAGAAGTCGATCTCCTCGAAGCGCGGCCCGACCGCGAACTCGGTCAGCGCCTTCACCTTGCCGTCGGCCCAGCGCCCGAGCAGCCGGTCCTTGCCGTTGTTGCGCTCGATGAAGCTGTAGAGCGCGCCGTCATACCAGCTCGGCACCTTCAGGTCCGGGTGGCTGCCGTGCCCGACCTGGCGCTCGAGAATAAGGGCGTTGCTGAGGTCGGTGATCGGGCTCTGCGTCGTGCAGACCCCGGCATAGCCGGCGCGGGTGAACTTCACCAGCATCGCAATGTTGTCTTTCTGATAGCAGACGTCGCCGCTCGCCTTGCGATAGAGCACCATCTTGTCGGTGGCGGCGGCGTGCCCCGCCACCGCGTAACGGGTCTGGACCAGCACTTTCATGCAGTCGATGTCGCATCCGGAAGTCGGCAGCACCAGCACGTCGTGCTCCGCCTCCGGCTTCAGGAACGCGCGCTGTTCGAGGTCGCGCACCTCGAGCATCTGCAGATAGCCGGCCGAGAGGAAGCCGGTTGCCGCGACGGTGGCGGCGAAGACCGGGCTCAGGGTCAGGCCGATGCGCTTACGGGTGCGGCCGAGGATGACCAGCACCACCGGCGGCACCACGATGCCGAGGGCGATCAGGATCCCGAGCGTGCCGGTGTAGTTGAGGAAGGCCGTGAGGAAATCCGGCAGGACCCGAAGCAGGCCGAAGCCGACGCCCCAGGTCGTGGCAAGAACCAGCAAGCCGATCAGGATGTCGCCACAGCAGCGCAGCACTGGAAACGACGCGCGCATCGTGTCCTCAGTCGTCGTTGCAATTCTCCCCTGCGAAGGAGGCTACGCGCGTGCCGGTTAACGTCAAGGAAATCGCGCCAAATATGCCGAATTTTGCAGGGAACCGTGGCGCGCGCGCATCACTTTGCCTGCGCAATTCACATTCGCCATGCGCTTTGCTGTGAATTGCCGGCTATTCATCATGCGCTGCAGCGCAGCGGACAGCAGAGGCAGAGCGCGAGTCGACTCGCTCAGTTCGGCTTCATCGCCTTCATGCGGTAGATGCCGCGCTTGGGGCTGCTGAACATCTCGCGCAACAGCGGATGCCGGCAGGGCTCGCCGCTCTCGTCGGCCAACAGGTTCTGCTCCGAGACATAGGCGACGTAGGTGGTCTCCGCGTTCTCGGCCAGCAGGTGATAGAACGGCTGGTCCTTGTGCGGACGCACGTCCTCCGGAATCGAAGCGAGCCATTCCTCGGTGTTGTCGAACACCGGGTCGACATCGAACACGACGCCGCGGAACGGGAATACCCGGTGCTTCACCACGTCGCCGATCTTGAATTTCGCTTCGCGGAAGATGCCGGTGCCGGCCGAAGCAGCCGGTGTTGCTGCGCTGGGCGCAACTGCATCAGG
>JAYSFH010000530.1:0-3185 GCA_041913405.1 Dongia sp.
GCATCGCGGCGACCCTGCTGGCCTTCGGTGCGCTCTGCCTGGTCCGGCCCGGCGCCTATCGCCTGGGCGCCTTGCTGCTGCCTTACCTGGCGCTGAGCGCCGTGCTGGCGATCGCTTTCTCCAGCGCCCCCAACGCCGAAGGGCCGGTGGTTCTGACCGGCACCTGGTTCTCGCTGCATGTGGCGCTGGCGGTCGCGAGCTACGCGACCCTGACCCTGGCGGCGATCGCCGGAGCGGCGGTGCTGCTCCAGGAACGGGCCTTGAAGCGCCGTGCCCATCTCGGCTGGACCGGCCAGACCCTGCCGCCCCTGGCCGAAGCCGAGGGGATGCAGATCAGGCTGCTCACCTGGTCGGCGGGCCTGATGGCGGCGGCCCTGGCCACCGGCGCCGCCAATGAGGTCATCGAAACCGGGCATGTCCTGGCCCTGACCCACAAGATCCTGCTGGCCTTCCTGGCCTTCGGGCTGATCGTCGCATTGTTGCTGCTCCACCACCGCACCGGGCTTCGGGGCCGCCATGCCGCGCGCTGGCTGCTGGTCGGTTACCTGTTGTTATTGCTGGCTTATCCCGGCGTGAAGTTCGTCAAGGACGTGCTGGTCGGCTGAATCCCGGCCTCGTTCCTTCGGTGGAGCTTCGCAGCGCAACAGATAACTATAAAACTGTTGCTTCCGCGCCATGTTTCGGCTGTTATCGCCTGGATTTTGTGCAGCGCGGTAACTGTGCTTAGAGAATGAGCATTCAAATCGGTCCAGTCACACTGAGCGACCCGGTCATCCTGGCGCCCATGTCCGGCGTCACGGATATGCCGTTCCGCCGACTCGTGAAGCGGGAGGGGGCAGGGCTGGTGGTCAGCGAGATGATCGCCAGCGAGGCCATGATCCGGCAGACCCGGCAGTCGATGAAGATGTCGACCAACTGCGCCGACGAATTCCCGATGTCGGTCCAGCTCGCCGGCTGCGAGCCGCATGTGATGGCCGAGGCCGCCAAGCTCAACGAGGACCGGGGCGCGGCGATCATCGACATCAATTTCGGCTGCCCGGTGAAGAAGGTGGTCAACGGCGAGGCCGGCTCGGCGCTGATGCGCGACGAGGTCAAGGCCGCGAAGATCCTGGAAGCCACGGTGAAGGCGGTGAAACTGCCGGTGACGCTGAAGATG
This sequence comes from Dongia sp., assembly GCA_041913405.1. Classification (GTDB taxonomy): domain Bacteria; phylum Pseudomonadota; class Alphaproteobacteria; order Dongiales; family Dongiaceae; genus Dongia. The sequence continues at coordinate 1,157 of JAYSFH010000530.1, forward strand.
CGCACCGGCTGGGACCACACCAACCGCAACGCGCCGAGCCTCGCGAAGATCGCCGAGGATTGCGGGATCCAGATGCTGACCGTGCACGGCCGCACCCGCTGCCAGATGTACAACGGCTCCGCCGACTGGGCCTTCGTGCGCCAGGTGAAGGAGGCGGTGAAGCTGCCGGTGGTGGTCAACGGCGACATCGTCTCGCTCGAGGACGCGGCGAAGGCGAAAGAGGAATCTGGCGCCGACGGCGTGATGGTGGGCCGGGGCGCCTACGGTCGGCCCTGGTTCCTGAAGCAGGTGATGCAGTACCTGCGGAACGGCGAGCGCCTGCCGGATCCGTCCCTGAGCCACCAGCTCGCGACCTTGCTCGAGCATTACCGCGCGATCCTGGAGCATTACGGCGTGCAGCACGGCGTGAAGATCGCCCGCAAGCATGTCGCCTGGTATTCGAAGGGCCTCTACGGCTCGAACGAGTTCCGCACCAGGATCAACTTCATGGACGATCCCGCCGCGGTCGAAGCGGCGATCCTCGACTTCTACACCCCACAGATCGAGCGGGCCGCCGCCTAAATGACCAACCTGACCGCCGCCCTCACGCGCCCTCAGCCGGATCAGACTTCGGAGCGGCGCCGGGCGACGGACTTGATGCCCTTCGCCTGGCCGGTGCTGCTGGACGCCGTCCCGTTCGCGCTGGTCGTGCTCGATCCGCAGAACCTCATCGTCGCCGCCAATCATGCGGCGGAACAGCTGCTCGGCGCCGGGCGCACCCTGCTGCACGGCCGGGCTCTGAGCGACTACATCGCCGGCGACAGCCCGCTCTTCACCCTGATCGGCGAAGCGCGGAACGGCAGCATCGCCGTCGCCGAACCGGACCTGGCACTCTCCGGGCCGAAACTGCAGGCGGCGCATGTCGCGATCGACGCCGCGCCGATCGCCGAGCAGCCCGGCCATGTCGTCCTGGTGGTGAAGGACCGCAGCATCGAGCGCCGCCTGAATCGCCAGAGCCTGAGCCGCGACGCCTCGCGCTCGGCCAAGGCAATGGCGGCGATGCTCGCGCACGAGGTCAAGAATCCGTTGTCCGGCATCCGCGGCGCGGCGCAGCTGCTGGAGAAGCGGGTCGAGACCGACGGCCGAATCCTCACGCAGCTGATCTGCGATGAGACCGACCGCATCGTCGGCCTGGTCAACCGCATGGAGATGCTGAGCGACGAGCGCCCGGCGCCGATGTCGCCGGTCAACATCCATGAGGTGCTCAGTCATGTGCGCCGCCTGGCACAGGCGGGATTCGCCGGTCACGTGGGCTTCCGCGAGGACTACGATCCCTCCTTGCCGCCGGTCTGGGGTAACCGGGACCAGCTGGTCCAGGTCTTCCTCAATCTGGTGAAGAACGCTGCCGAAGCCTGCCCCGAGCATGGCGGGAACATCGTCCTGGCGACGCAGTTCGTGCCCGGCTTGCGGCTCGGGGATCGTTTCACCGGCGCGCGGCCGCGCCTGGCGCTGACCGTGCGGATCCAGGACAACGGCGCCGGCATTCCCTCGCATATCCGCGACGGGCTGTTCGATCCCTTCGTCACCGGTCGGGTGGGCGGGAAGGGGCTGGGCTTGGCGCTCGCCGCCAAGATCATCGCCGAGCATGACGGCGTCATCGAGTTCGAGAGTCAGCCGCGCCGCACCGTGTTCTCGATCTCGCTGCCGCTCGCCAATGTCGAGCCGGTTCCCGAACCGGTCACTGCATCACCCCCCGGTCAAAGGAGCTGAGCCGATGGCGGCCACCATTCTCGTCGCCGACGACGATCGCGCCATCCGCGTCGTGCTCTCCCAGGCCCTGGGCCAGCTCGGTCATAATGTGCGGGCCGCCTCCGACGCCACCACGCTCTGGCAATGGGTGCGTGAGGGCGAGGGCGACGTCGTCATCACCGACGTGGTCATGCCGGACGAAAACGCGCTCGACCTCATCCCGCGCATCCGCGAGCGCCGGCCTGATCTGCCCATCATCGTGATGAGCGCGCAGAATACGCTGGTGACGGCGATCCGCGCG
>JAYSFH010000531.1:0-3181 GCA_041913405.1 Dongia sp.
GGCCCCAATCGACATTGAGCGAGAGTTTCGCCGGCGCGGCCGCCGCGGCATTCAGGTTGCCGTTCGCGACGCCCTTGTCGCGCACGACGACGTCATAGTCCCAGGCGTTGTTGGCGTAGAACCACTGATAGTCCCACTCCTCCTGCACGAAGCGATAGGCGAGACCGGCGCGATCGATCGGCTTGCCTTCGGCATCGACGGCGATCACCTCGAAATCGACCGCCGACCCGGAGGGCGCCTCGTCGCCCTCGAAGACCGGCTTGATGCCGATGCTGTAGGGGCGGTTGCGGATCGCAATCTTCTGCGACTTGATGACCGGCCGGCCGCCGAACTCATAAACCTCGACCCGCAAGGTCGCGGCCAGCGGCTGCGCGGTATCCGGGAGGTCGCCGAGCGACAGCGGCAGCGTTGCCGCACCCTGCGCATCGGTCTTGCTGTCGTCCAGCGGGTTGCGGGTCGGTTCCACGTCCTCGTCGGCGAGGCCGAAGCGATAGCCCTTGAGATCCGGGAAGGGATCGTCGTCGCGGGCGATGGTGAGATCGGCCTTGACCGGGAGGTCGGCGGCCGGCGCGCCGTAGAGGAACTTCGCCTTCACGTCGACCGTGGCATCGGTATCCGGCGCAAGTGCGGTCACCGAAGGCTTCACCTCGGTCTCGATCCGGGCCGGGACCACGTCCTCGACCAGGAAGCGCATATCCGCAATCGGCTCGCCTTCGGGATCGACATAGGCCTCGAGCGTCCAGCTGCCGGTGCGGGCGGTGCCGGCGATCGGCAGGTCGATCTGATAGCCGCCGCCTTCATCCCGCAGGTTGTCGAAACGCGCGCTCTCGACCCCGTCGGGACGCAGCAGCTTCAAGGTCACCGGCAGGCCGGTGATCGCCTTGGCACCCTGGTCGCGCAGCAGGCCGACCACATGCACGGTCTCGCCCGGGCGATAGACGCCGCGGTCGCTGTAGAAGAAGAGGTCGGTGTCGCCCGGCATCGACCGGCCGCCGACGCCGCGGTCGGAAAGATCGAAGGCGCCGCGGGTCAGATCCAGGAAGCTGAAATCGCCGTCCTTGCGGAAGGCCATGACGGCGGTCGCCGTCCTGCCGCCGTCCCCGCGCAACAGGCCGGGATCGAATTTCGCGAGACCGGCACGATCGGTGTCCAGCGTCGCCAGCACCTCGTTGTTGCGGGCGATGAGCTTGAGCGTGACTCGGTTCAACGGCTCACCGCTTTCCAGCGAATGGACGGAGACCGTCAATCCGTCGCTGCCGGAGAAGGTCGTGAGGCCGAGATCCGAGACGACCAGCCATTGGGTGGCGGAAGCCTGCCAACGGAATTCCTCTTCCCCGCCGGGCTGGTAGGACGAGGCCATCAGCACATAGATTCCGGGCTTGGTCTCCTTCACCACGTCCTGGATCGGGAAGGCGGTGACCACGCGCTTGTTGCGCTGGTTCTCGACCTTCATCGAGCCCTTCCAGATAAGCTCGCCGTCGCGGTCGGCGATATCCTGGGCGTCATAGCCCGAAAGCTCGATCAGGAAATGCTGGTTGACGATCTGGTCGGTGAGCTTGCGGTCGTTGATGCGCATCAGGCGCAGCGCGACTTCGCTGGTGTTGACCGTGATCACCGGCACGCCGGTGCTGCCGACCTTCGGCAGGACATAGGCGCTTTCGCGGAAGCCGATGCTCGGCTCGCGGTCGCCGACGGTGAAATTCAGATCCTCGCCCTGCGCCAACGTCTCGCCTTCGGCCGAAGGCAGGCCCGGCAGCAGCTTCACCCGGTAGTCGGTGCCATAGGCGAGTCCGGCAATGCAGAGCGTGACCCCGCCGTCCGAGAGCGCGAAGCTGGCATCGGCCTGCGGCTCGAGCTTCACATAGTCCTGGTAGTGGATCCGCTCGGGCTCCTGCAGCATCCCCTGGAATTCGATACAGGCGCGCGGCGTCTCACCCGCCATTTCCAGCCGGCTGTTCACCGGATGGAAGGCCAGCGACGCGCGGAGCTGGTCCAGCCGCCCGCTGGCATCGGAATCCCAGGTGTCGCGCAGGCCCTGGGTGTAGGCGACGATCGCCAGATCCACCCGGTTGGCCTTGTCCAGCAGCTGCCCCACCCGTAGCAGCGCCTTGCCGCGCTGCTCGCCGTAGGCGGATTGCGCGCCGAGGAAGGCGGCGCTGGCGGCATTGTCCAGGGCACCCGCCTTCTCCTCCAACTCGGAGAGCTTCCACCAGCCGGCGCCGCTTTCGCGCCCCAGGCCGATCGCCTGCTTCAGCTTGTCGGCGGCCTCGGCAAAGCGCCCGGCCTGCTCCGCCTCGGTGGACTGGGCGGTGCTGGTGTCAATCAGCTGCGGGTCGAGGCCGGTGGCAGCCTGTATGATCCCGTCCCGATAGGCCTGCGCGTTCTTTTCGATTTCAGAGAGATCGGCGGCGGAAGCGGCCAGGCCAAAAGCCATCGCGCCGGACATCAGGACGATGGCGGCGAGCAGGACGCGCTGGAGGCATTTCATGGAAGTCGGACCCCGGGTGCTTATATGCGGTGACTGCAATCGGTCGAGTCATTGTCGCGGCAGTCGGCCTTCAGGTTCGCTGAAGACCGCGGCAATTCTAGGGCGGCGAGTATAAAGCCGTTGGCCGGGGCCGCGGTCCCGAAATCCGCCGGCTTGTGAACTGGCGCACAGGGCCCGCTGGCCGGCACTTGAGGTCACTTGGCGCTGGGTAAGCCCTCTGATAGGTTCCCGCGCTATTCACACAAGAGTCATTAAGAAATGAGCGAATCGCCCAGACGCCATCTGCGGGTGGTTAACACCGCCGAGGAAGCGGCCCCGGACGCCCCGCGGGTCTGGCTCCTCCTGGGCGAGCGGGCGGGCGACAATGCCCAGGTTCTGGCGCTCGGCCGGGCCCTGACCCTGGACCTCGGCTGGGCCTGCACGGTCAAGCAGATCCGTTTCGACAAGACCTGCGAGGTTCCCTTCAACAAGCGCGGCGCGACCCTGATCGGCGTCGATGTCGGCTTGAGCGATTCCCTGAGCGGCCCCTGGCCGGATGCGATCGTGGCGGTCGGCCGCCGCCTCGCCCCGGTCTCGCGCTGGATCAAGGAGCAGGCCGGCGATCGGATGCTGAGCGTCCACCTCGGGCGTCCCCGCGTCGCCTATCACCATTTCGACCTGATCGTGACCACGCCACAATACGGCCTGCCCCCG
>JAYSFH010000532.1:0-3177 GCA_041913405.1 Dongia sp.
AGCCGATCTCCTTCTTGATCCGCTCCGCCGAGCCTTCGCCGACCAGCAGGTTATGATTCCTGCGGATATAGGCGATGATCGCCTCGTCCATCTTGTCGCCACCGACGCGAACAGAGCGGGAATAGACGATGCCGCCCAGGGACAGGACGGCCACTTCGGTGGTGCCGCCGCCGATATCGACGACCATGGAGCCGGTCGGCTCGGTCACCGGCAGGCCGGCGCCGATCGCCGCGGCCATCGGCTCCTCGATCAGGTAAACCTTGCTGGCGCCCGCGGATTCCGCGGATTCCTGGATGGCGCGGCGCTCGACGGCCGTGGAGCCGGAGGGCACGCAGACGATGATCTGCGGCTTCGCGAAGATCGGGCGGCGGTTATAGACCTTGGTGATGAAGTGCTTGATCATCTCCTCGGCGACTTCGAAGTCGGCGATCACGCCGTCCCGCAAGGGCCGGATCGCCTGAATGTTGCCGGGGGTACGACCCAGCATCATCTTCGCTTCGTCGCCGACCGCCAGCACATGCTTCTTGCCGCGGGTATCGGCGATCGCCACCACGGAGGGCTCGTTCAGCACGATGCCGCGACCCTTTACGTAGACCAGCGTATTCGCGGTCCCGAGGTCGATGGCCATATCGGAAGACATCATGCCGAGCAGTCTGGTCAACATTGAGAACCCGCACCCGTTACGCCCGACCGCGTCGCCTGAATCGGTTGTCAGGTTGAGCGCGATACCGGGCCAAAATGGCAATTTTCAGGCTGACTCGACCTTGCCGGAAAACCGCTGGAATTGCCCCCGGCCCGACGGTTTCGCCGACCCGGAAATACGCGGTAATTAACTTGGATTTGTCACGCCTTAGCGGCCCCACGCGCCGAAATTCCAGACCGAGTCTGAACACCTCATAAGCCGCGCTGGCCGCGAGACTTTTACCGCCGCCCCCATAGGGCCACAAGCGAATTAATAGATGGTTTCGAAGCCTCCGCCCGTATTCCCAAAAAGGATTCCCAGGCGGGCGCTCTTTCAGACCGGCAACGCCCAGAGGGCGAAGAGCGGGCGGGCATGCGAACGCATGGCATGCCGGACGTTGGGCTGGTTGTAGAGCGTGAAGCCGACGCCCGGCGCGAACCAGCCGGTTCCCTCCCGCCACCAGTCGCCCTCGGAAAGCACCAGGTAGATCTCCTCCGGCGGATGATGATGGACCGGATAGTCGGTGTGCGGCGCCATGAGCGTCGCACCGATCCAGAGATCCGCGCGCCGCTCCAGCCCGTTCGGGCCGACCAGCATGGTGTTGGCATGGCTCTGCTGAAACCGCGCGTCGCCACCCGGACGGCGATACCAGGCGAGGTCTGCCGCAATCGCCCGCAAGGCGGCGTTGAGCGGCGTCGGCAGGGCCAGCGCTTCGTCCAGCAGATCGCAGATCGGGAAGCGCACCGGCTGCGGCGCCGGCTCGGCCGCCGGCATCACGCGCAGCCGCGCCTCGACGCGCTCCAGCACGCGCGCGGTATCGGCCGAGCGCGCGGTGTCCGCTGCGACCGATCGGCACAGCAGGTCGAGCACGGCCTGAAGGTTGCTGTCGCGTGAAGCCATGGCGATCTCTACCGCACCGGCGACCACCAATGCCCGGCCATGGCGAGCATGACCTGGAGTTTGATGCTGTCGGGGTAATAGCCCTCGGGCTCCGTCGCGACCATCTGGGCCCAGAGCGCATCGACCCATTCCTGGGCGCCGGGAACCTCGGCCGGCGCACTCATCGCGGCGACGGCGAACGGCGCCATGAAGGCCTGGCTGAAGGATGCGTCGATGACGGTGCCATCCAGCTTGTAGCTCTCGGCGATCGCGGTGGGATCGTCGCGGGTCGCCTTGCGGACCCATGCCGTCATGCGCCGGACCGCGTCGATCGAGCGCTTGTCGCCGCTGACCAGCGCATCGACCCCGAGCCGCCAGGGTGTCCGGCAGGCATTCCACGCATAGTCGCCGTCGGTCGGCGCCTCGAGGAAGTTGGGCGGCGCCGGCTTCGGCGCATCGGTCGTGTCGGTGATGAAGTCCGGCAGCAGCCCGGTGAGCGGCGCGTAGGTCACCTGCATATGCGTCGCCAGGTCGAGATGGGCATCGATGGTCGGCAGCCAGTCGTCCGGTTTGACCGTCGCGAAGGCGCGGAAGTGATCGACCATCCAATCCGAAGACCGCGTGGCCTTGGCATAGTCGCCGTCCGGCGCCACCCAGTCGCCGAGCAAGGTGAGATGCGTCGCCGGATCGACCGTGTGCTTCACGATCGCTTCCAGGGTCCGCTCCGCGTCCTCGCGGTAATTGACCGCGCCGCCCGAGCCCCACTGCACATCCGCCAGCAGCAGGGCGTAGGCGATGTCGAGATCGCCGTCGGTCGCGGAATCGCGGCCCATGATGTCCTGGCAGCCCTCGTTCTGCGCCCAGGACAACAGCCACTTGTTGTAGCTGCTGGGGTGCTTGCGGGCATAGTGGAGGAGCTGGTCGAAGACCGGCTGCGCCTCCGGGTCATGGCCGGCCATCAAGGCGACGATCACCATGCCGTAGCCCTGGCCCTCGGAGACCGTCGTCGCCTTGCCCTCCGCCGCATCGGCGCGGATCCGCAGCTGGCCCTTGCCGCAGCCGGGGATCACGTAGCGCTCTTTCCATACGTCGTAGAAAGCGGCGATGGCCTGGTCGAGCTGGTCGGTGCTCTGGGTCGGGCGCAGGGTGCCGCGCGGGAACGGCACATGGGAGGAGGCAAACGGGTGGCTGGGCGGCCCGGCCAGCGCCGCGCCGCAAAAGAAAAACGCGGCCGCTGCGATGCAAAGGATACGCATCAGCGCGGCCGCGTTCGGTCTCAAGCGATCAGTTCTTGGTCTTGTCGACCAGCTTGTTCTTGGCGATCCACGGCATCATGCCGCGCAGCTTCTCGCCGACCTGCTCGATCGAATGCTCGGCGGAGCGGCGGCGCATCGCCTTGAAGCTCGGCTGGCCGGCCTGGCACTCCAGCACCCAGTCGCGGGCGAAGCGGCCGGACTGGATGTCGTCCAGCACGCGCTTCATCTCCTTCTTGGTCTCCTCGGTCACGATGCGGGGGCCGCGGGTGTAGTCGCCGTATTCCGCAGTGTTGGAGATCGAGTAGCGCATGTTGGCGATGCCGCCCTCATAGATGAGATCGCCGATCAGCTTCACCTCGT
>JAYSFH010000533.1:0-3174 GCA_041913405.1 Dongia sp.
CCGACCAGACGGTCGGCATCGAGAACGCCTCCTCGATCTTTCTCGCCGCCAGGCATCCGAAGAGCTTCGTCTCGCTCGACCATGCCGATCACCTGCTGACCCGCGAAACCGACGCGACCTATGCCGCCGACATCATCGCCACCTGGGCTTCCCGCTATCTTGCAGCGGAGCCGGCATTGCCGGTCCTGGCGCTCCAGCAGGACCAGGTGCTGGTGCAGGAGACCGGCGCCGGGAAGCTGCAGGTGGAGGTCCGAACCGGCTCGACCAGGTTCCTCGCCGACGAACCGGTCGCGCTCGGCGGTCTCGGCTCCGGCCCCGGACCCTATGACCTGCTCTGCGCGGCGCTCGGGGCCTGCACCTCGATGACGCTCCGGCTCTATGCCGACCAGAAGCAATGGCCGCTTCAGCGCACCAGCGTGAGTGTGCGCCATGCCAAGGACAAGGACAGAAGGCCTGCCGATCTCTTCACCCGCTCGATCGCGCTGGAAGGCCCGCTGGACGCCGCGCAGCGCGCGCGGCTCATCGAGATTGCCAACAAATGCCCGGTGCACCGGACCCTTGAATCCGGATCCGCGATCGAGACGGCGGAAGTCCCCACAACGATTGTGCCTTCGTCGCCGGGAAACGCCCAGGCTTCGTGACGTCAGGCTTCGTGAAGCCGATCACTTGAATATTCGGAGCGGAGCACCGACCTCGTTCCGTTACCCTTCGGCCGCTCCGAATCCCGAAATATTCTATGGGATTTCCCGGGCAAAATCGTTTTAGGATCGGATCACCATCCGCTATGCAGGGCCCTGAGGCGTGACGGACCATTCACCCATATCGACACCATCGCCTGAGCCGACGCCGGTTGCGCCTGACCTGCCGCGCGGTGGCGGTGGGCGCTGGATCCTGACCTGCCTCGTCCTCGGCGCGGCGGTGTTCGGCGGCGGATACTGGTACTTCCAGCATCGCGAGGCGTCGCCGCAGCAGGCCCAGGCCGCACCGCCGCCGGTTCTCCCCGTCACGGTCTCGAAGCCGCGGGTCGAGACCATCACCGAATGGGACGAGTTCACCGGCCAGTTCGAGGCGGTGGATTCGGTCGAGATCCGCGCGCGCGTCAGCGGCTATCTCGACAAGATCGGCTTCGAGGACGGGCAGATGGTCAAGAAGGGTGACATGCTCTTCGTGATCGATCCCCGGCCGTTCGAGATCGCACTTAAATCCGCGCAATCCTCGCTGGCCTCGGCCAATGCGCGCGTGGCGCTGGCCAAGCAGCAACTGGGCCGCGCCGAAACCCTGAAGCAGAAAGACTTCACATCCCAGGCGACGCTCGACCAGCGCCAGCAGGAGGCGGTCAGTGCCGCCGCGGACGCCCAGGTCGCCCAATCCGCCATCAACTCGGCACAGCTCAATCTCGATTTCACCAGGATCGAAGCGCCGCTCGACGGCCGAATTGGCCGACACGAGGTCAGCCTCGGCAATTTGATCACGGGCGGCGATGGCGGCGAGACGACCCTGCTGACCACCATCGTGTCCCTGGACCCGATCCGCCTGGTTTTCGACATGAGCGAGTCTGACTACCTCGCCTACCAGCGGCGCGAGCAGGAAGGGAAGATGGCCTCCAAGCGTGAGAGCCTGCCGGTCGAAGCACATCTGATGGACGAGACGGACTGGACGCTGAAGGGCCAGATGGATTTCGTGAACAATCAGGTCGATCGCAGTTCCGGCACCATCCGCGCCCGCGCCGTGTTTCCCAATCCGGGCATGTTGATCACGCCCGGCCAGTTCGGCCGCATCCGCATCACCGGTTCCGAGCCGCATGAGGCCATTCTCATTCCCGACAGCGCCATCGTCTCCGATCAGTCGAAGAAGGTCGTCATGACGGTGGATGCACAGGGCAAGGTGGTGCCGAAGATGATCCGCCCCGGGCCCAACTACCGGGGCCTTCGCATTGTGCGCAGCGGACTGTCGAAGGACGACGTGATCATCATCGACGGACTGTTGCGCGCCCGCGCCGGCGCCACGGTGGGGCCGGAGCCGGGCAAGATCGAGTTCCCGCCCGAGCCCGAGAACTGAGGCCGGGCGCCCCGTGAAGTTCTCGCATTTCTTCATCGACCGGCCGATCTTCGCGACCGTCATCGCTGTCTTCATCACCCTGATCGGCGCCTTCGCCTACGGCACGCTGCCGGTCGCGCAATACCCCGAGATCGCGCCGCCGACCATCGAGATCCGCGCCAGCTATCCCGGCGCCTCGGCCGAAGTGGTTTCCAACACTGTGGCGACGCCGCTGGAGCAGGAGATCAACGGCGTCGAGAATATGCTTTATCTCCAGTCGCAGGCGACCGGCGACGGCAACCTGGTCGTCACCGCGACCTTCCGGCTCGGGACCAATCTCGACACTGCCCAGGTGCTGGTGCAGAACCGCGTCTCCGCCGCCGAGCCGCGCCTGCCGGAGGAAGTGCGGCAGATCGGCGTCACCGTGCGCAAGAACTCGCCCGACCTCATGATGGTGATCCATTTGAGCTCGCCCGACAACTCGCGCGACCAGCTCTACATGTCGAACTACGCGACCTTGAACATCAAGGACGTGCTGTCGCGGCTGGACGGCGTCGGCGACGTGCGGATCTTCGGTGCCCGCGACTATTCCATGCGCATCTGGCTCGATCCGGAAAAGATCGCCGCCCGCAACATGACCGCAGGCGATGTGATCACCGCCTTGCGGCAGCAGAACGTTCAGGTCGCGGCCGGCAGCCTGAACCAGCCGCCGGTGCCCAGGCCCGGCGATTTTCAGCTCGCGATCGAGACTCTGGGACGTCTCAGCACAGAGCGCGAGTTCCGCAACATCGTGGTCAAGTCCGAGCCCAACGGCCAGGTGACGCGGCTGGAGGATATCGGCAAAGTCGAGCTGGGCGCGCAGGATTACAGCGCCAACGGCTATCTCGACCGGCAACCGGCGGTGCCGCTGCTGTTGTTCCAGCGCCCGGGCTCCAACGCGCTCGAGACCGCCGACCGGATCATCAAGACGATGGCGGCGCTCGCCAAGGATTTTCCGCCCGGACTGAAGTACAGCATCGTCTACAACCCGACGGAATTCATCGCCGAATCCGTCCGCGAGGTGATCAAGACCATCTTCGAGGCGGTCGGCCTGGTCGTGGTGGTGGTGATCCTGTTCCTGCAGACCTGGCGCGCCTC
>JAYSFH010000534.1:0-3173 GCA_041913405.1 Dongia sp.
GGGGACATGGTGGCGAGCGCCCGGAACCTTTGGCTGATCGTCACCTGGCCCTTGGTGGCGCTGGCGCGGGCCCTGAAGGAGACGAGGATGCAGGGCGGCGAAATCGCCATCAGGCATGGCAAGTCGGCCAGGCAGCAATTCTTCGAACAGCTCGGGCTCGCGCTACGTCACCGCATATCCCCCAGAAGCTACTACACCAATGAGCTCTTCCGCGCGGCGCGACAGCGTGATGCCGCGCACTATCTGCTGCGCTGGGAAGCGAATGAAGCCGTCTACAAGCTGCTCCACCCGGCTGGCGGCAACGATCGAAGCGAGTCGGCGCGGCTCAGCGACAAGGTCGACTTCGCGAAGCATTGCGAACGGCACAGATTGCGCCACGTTCCGGTTCTGGGGATCTTTGAAGACGGATCATGTGTCGAGGGCACCGACGAGCTTCCCCCGCAAAGTCTGCTCCTGGAGCCCGTGGGCGGCGAGGCTGGCAACGGCAGCGAGCGGTGGCGCTACGCAGGCAATCATCGATATGTGAGCGATGACGACATCGAAATGAGCGCGGACCAACTCCTTGAATACGTCAAGATGTTGTCGCACTCGGTTCCCTATCTCGTGCGGCTGCTGCAGCACAATCACATCCTGATCAGCAGCATCTCCGCCGCGCCGCTGGCGACGGTCCGCATCCTGACGGCGCGCACCGAGTCAGGCGGGTTCGAAGTGACCAACGCGGTGTTCCGCATGCCGGTCGCGCCGCGGTCTGAGACCGACGATGGCCGCATCGGCTACATCACGGCCTCGATCGACGTACAGACCGGGAAGCTCGGTCCTGCGGCCGACCTGGGCGGGAAGAGCGTGGCGATCTGGCACCTGGATCATCCCCTCGCCGGTGGGCGTATTGAAGGCCATCAACTCCCGATGTGGCCGGAGGCACGAGACCTGGTGCTGAGGGCGCATCGCACATTCGACGATCACGCGCTCATCGGCTGGGACGTCGCCCTGCTGCCGAAAGGCCCGACCCTGGTCGCAGCAACCGGCGTGCCCGACGTCGACATCTTCCAGCAGGCGAGCCGCACGGCACTCGGCAAGACCAAGTTCGGCGATCTCCTCGCACATAACCTGGAGCGGCGCCTTCGCAGGGGTTAGTCCGAAAGCAGCGCTCCCTTGCGATGCGCGAGGCTTTCCTTGCCGGCGATCATGGTGATGCCTTCGCCGGGTGCCACCAGCTTCTTCGAGCAGCGCGAGACCACGAGCCCGTCGGCGACCGAGCGCATCTCGGTGCGGGCCTTGGACTGGTCCTCGGCCAGGGGATCGATGATCTCGGCGATGAGGTCGCCCTTCCGCACCATGTCGCCGAGCTTCACGTGATAGGCCAGGATCCCGGCCTTCGGCGCCCGCATGTAGTCGGCGCCGTCCCGGGGTGTTGCATCGCACAGCAACGTCGGCATCGGGCCGGGATCGCCGGCGACGATCTTGCGGCGCTGCAGGAAGCGGTAGAGCGCCTTGCCGTCATGGGCGCCGAGGTCGTCGAACACGTCGAACTGGCCGCGGAACTCGATGGTCGAAGTCAGGACCGCGATCGGGATCGGGAACTTGTCGCCGAAGGCGACTCTCATCTTGTGGAAGGCGAGGTAGATCTGTTCCTCGAAACTCTGCCCGCCGGAATCGGTCGCCAGGAACACCGCCCGCGATCCGGTCTCGGCGGCGAGATCCTTGGCGTCCGGCCAGTAGTCGTTGGTGGTGTAGATATGCATCAGCGCTTCGTCGTCGCAATGCATGTCGAGGATGATGTCGGCGTCGAAGGCCAGCCGATAGAGTTCGAGCCGCAGCCGCGAGAACTCGGCCTCGGCCCGCATGTTGGCGAGGCGCCGGCCCATGGCTTCGCGAATGACCGCGACGTTGCGATCGGCATCCGGGCTCAGCTTCGATTCCACCGCCTCGGTCAGCCCGTCGAACATGTCGGGCCAATTGCGGTTGAAGTTGCCGCCGCCGCGGAGCTCGGAGCGGCCGATATGCGTGCCGGCGACGTTCTGGGCCAGGCCGATCGGATTGGCGACGGGAACGACGATGATCTCGCCGGCGATTTCGCCGCGCTTTTCCGCCTCGTCGAGCAGGCGGATGAGGTGATGCGCCGCCATCATGGCGGGGATCTCGTCGGCATGGATCGAGGCTTGCAGGTAGGCCTTGGGCCGTGCGCCGGCCTTGCCGTAGCGGTGCACCAGGAGGTGGCGTTCTGTGCCCGGGCTCATTGAGCCCAGGGAAATCCGTTCGATCTTCTTGGCCATCCTTGCCCTACCCCTGACACCAGTCTTTTTTGTTCGCGCCCAGCCCCGCGGCAGGCCGCATTTCATTGCTCGAAATATCGGAATTTCGGGATGCCGGAGGGAGCCAAAGTAGAGCCGAAGCGCGCTTTTGCTGTCAAGCCGAGGCGGGTGGGGCAGCGGTGTTTGAGGGTGACGGCGCACGCTGCTATAAGGCCCGGAATGAACGACAGCAACGACTCCGCCGACATTTCCGCGCCCTATCTGGCCGGCCTGAATGCGCCGCAGCGCGACGCCGTGCTGACGACCGAGGGTCCGGTCCTGGTCCTTTCCGGCGCCGGCACCGGCAAGACCCGCGTGCTGACCACGCGGCTCTCGCACATCCTGATGACGCGCCTCGCCTGGCCGAGCCAGATCCTAGCCGTGACCTTCACCAACAAGGCGGCGAACGAGATGAAAGGCCGCATCTCCGGCATCCTCGGCCGTCCGGTCGAGGGCTGGTGGCTCGGCACCTTTCATTCGCTGGCCGCGCGCATCCTCAGGATCCATGCCGAGCAGGTGGGCTTGAAGTCGAACTTCACCATCCTCGACACCGACGACCAGCTCCGCCTGGTGAAGCAGCTGATCCAGGCCGAGAATCTCGACAGCCAGAAATGGCCCTCGCGGGTGGTGCTCGGCATCATCGAGCGCTGGAAGGACCGCGGGCTCACCCCGGACCGCGTCACCCGCGCGGAGCAGGCCGAGATCGCCACCGGCCGCATCCTCGACATCTACCGCGACTACCAGGCGCGGCTCGCGACCCTCAATGCCTGCGACTTCGGCGACCTGCTGCTGCACAACATCGAGCTCTTCCAGAAGAATCCCGAGGTGCTGCAGAAATATCAGCAGCAGTTCAAATACATCCTGGTGGACGAATACCAGGAC
>JAYSFH010000535.1:0-1194 GCA_041913405.1 Dongia sp.
ATCTCGCAATTCTGCGCGTTGTCGCCACAAATACCGCATTGCCGCCAGCCATTCCGATCGATCGAAGCCGGGACCTGCTCGGGCGCACGGTATCCTCGGCCGGGGGCGCCTTCGAGGGCGGTGAGGTCTACGTAGTCGGTCATCCGTATCAGCCGGCTACGACCGAGCCGATTGCCGCGGTTTACGGCCAGGCGGACGGGTATAAGCGGTGGGCGCCGGGCAAAATCACAGAGATCGTCCAGGGCCAGCCGGTGCTTCTGCACGACAGTTCCACTCTGGGCGGGAACTCAGGCTCTTGCGTCATCACAACGGGACTGCAGACGCATGCGGCTGTCGGCCTCCATTTTGGCGGCCGGGAGACCGCCGACCGGCGCACCGACGGAATGGGTGCCGCGAACTGCGCCGTGGCCTTCTCCGAGCTCGGAGCGCATCCCGCCCTGCAATATCTGTAGTGTGAGCGCCATGAACGACCAGGCCAACGCACCGAGCACGGAGTTCAACCAGGAGCAGCGTAACGACCTGGCGGCGCTGCTGGCGAGCAACTTGACGCCGGGAAATCTGCAGCGCTTGGGCGAGCAGGTGATCGGCAGGGATGCGATCAACGATCTGATCGCGAATCCAATCGGCATAGAAGCCCTGGCGACGGCGCTCGTCGAGAAGATGTGGCTTGCCAAGAAGCTGGCCGAGACGGTGGCGATGCTGAAATTCGAGGCGGCGCGCAACGGCTTGCTGCTCAATCAGCTGAATTTCATCGAAGCCGGATACAAGCTCGAAGATTTTGCAGCGCACCAAGCGATCGTGCAGGCCAAGTCCGACCCGTTTCTCGACAACGATTTCGTCGAGCGGTTCTTTCCGAAGGTGCGGCGGACGGTCTGCGCCATCGGGCTCGACGGCTACGGCCTGGTGGGAACAGGGTTCCTGATTGGTCCCGACGTCGTCCTCACAAATCATCATGTGGTCAGTGCGTATCTCGACGGCGGTGGGCCGGAGATCGCGGTGAGGACCGACCCCGCAACCGGGAAGCCGTACTCTGGCGTGAAGATCTATTGTTTCTTCGACTATATGGCGGCACCGGCCCCATCCGTGCCGCCGGACCCGGGGCGACCGCATTCCAGCGTGCTCGTGCATGCCGCGGAGAACGATTGGCTGGTCTGCGCGCGGGGCCAGCTTCCGGGTGACGGGTGCCCGCCTTAT
>JAYSFH010000535.1:1204-3158 GCA_041913405.1 Dongia sp.
AGGACCTGGTGGCGGACAAGTTTGACTATGCTGTCATCAAACTGGCCCGGGCGGTGGGTGCAGAACCTTCACGCCGGAGCGGCGGCGCGTTGCGCGGCTGGCTTGAATTGTCGGATCAGGAGAATCTGTTTTGGGCGAACGATTTGCGCCTCATCGTGGTGCAGCATCCGGCCGGCGCGCAGCAGCTGTTCGACATCGGCCTCTATGAGCAGCTCGATGCCAGCGGAACGAGGATCTGGTACGGGCTGAACACCGAGAAGGGATCGTCCGGCAGCCCGGCGGTGGACAAGATGGGCAGGCTCTATGCACTGCACAACGCATCGGTGAAGGACGCCGCGGGCGGCGCGGTCCGGGTCGCCACGAGCAATCCAAGGCTCAAGGTCAATCAAGGGGTCCGGGCAGACGTCATCGCCAAGGACTTGAAGGGCAGGGGCCATCCGCCTTCGGAGCCGGCCCAGGAAGGCGTCGCGGCCTACTGGTCGTTGACCGACAATGTGGGCTCGTCGCAGCCGATCATCGGTCGCAAGAACTTTCAACAGTATGTGCAGAACATGACGGCCGTCACCGGCCAGCGCGTCCTCGCGGTGACCGGGCCGAAAAAGGGCAGCGGTCGTCGGTTCTCGGTGGATCTGCTCCGCCACGCCGTCGGCGCGAGCATCCCGGTCGTGCATTTCAAGCCGCAGGAGCTCGGCTCTCTGAAGCCCGAGGATTTCGCCAGGGCAATCACCAGCGAGTTGGGCGTCTCCGGGGCGCCGCCGAAGCCGAAGGACACCGAGCCCGTGGCGCGCTGGCTCAGCAACGACATGCCGATTTGGTTTGCGTCGACCCTGGCGGCCGCGGCGCTGCAGGCTCCCGCCCGGTATCCCGCCTGGATCGTCATCGACACGATCGTCGACGATGGGCCACGGCTGATCTGGCAGGACGGCCTGCGCGATCTGATCTCGGCATTGATCGGCGAGCACGAGGCCGGGCAGCAGGTCATCGATGTTCCGCAATTGCGATGGCTGTTCCTCGGCGTCGACCTCAACATGCTTCCGCCGACACGAACCACCCGCCTGGTCGATGATCTGACCGCGCCGGAGAACACGCGGTTCGCCGAGGATTTCGCCGACTGCATGCTGCTGGCGTGGAGCTCGATCCGATTGTCCGAGCCGCAGAGCCCCGCAGCCTGGAGCGGCGTCGGCAAGCTGCTCATGGCGCGCCCGGGCGTGGCGTCGGTCCCCGCGATGCTTGCTGAAAGCGTTAAATCGCTCATCAAGGAGGCAAGTCCATGAGCCCGAGCCAAGGGGCGCCGCCGGAAACGAGCTTCGACGTCCAAAGCGCCCCGGACTGGCTGAAACGTGCGCTGTCGACCGTCGCCGCGACCGCGGCGAGCGCTGTTCCGGCCGTAACGCAGCTGGTCGGAACCAACAAGTGGCCGGCGCTGCTCGATGCCGCCGTGGTTGCGACCTTCCAGGCGCGCGATCTCGCCCTGGACTCCGTGTCGAGTGAAGAAGAACGGCGTGAAATTCAACATTCGGTCCTGCCTTTTGCCGACCGCATATTCGAAGGCGGCGAAGCCAAATGGACATTGCGCCCCGATGCGCGTTCGGAAGTCCTATCGTTGGCCGCATCCGGCGCGAAGACCGAGCTGCGGGCTGCAATGGACCGCATGGCTGAAATGTTGGGCCCGGTTGGAAGCGCATTGCGCCAACAGATCGAGGGCAAGGCGATCGATCCCGAAAGGGCACCGTTGTCCGAGCTCGAGGCCGGGCGCGTCGCGGCCGGCTGGCTGGCCGGGGTCAAGGCCATTCCCGGCTGGGAGATCGGCGAGCTCGACCGCGCGGTGACGCTCCGCCGGCTGCTGCGTCCGTTCCGACGCATGGTGGGGGAGGAAGATGGACCCGCACCAAGCCCATCGGAGTCGCCGAAGAACCCGGACTTCCGCCCCGCTCGCGAGAACGAGACGCAGCGC
>JAYSFH010000536.1:0-3153 GCA_041913405.1 Dongia sp.
CGGCCGCTGGATCGGCGGCTCGCTCTGGGTCGAATCCGCCAACAGCCGGGTCAATGACGGCGTTTCGACCGTGGTGGTCGGCAGCAACGATTACGCCAGTGCCTGGGCGGTGGACGACTACGGCCAGGCGCTCTACGCGGTGACGCCGGGCGGCGAGCGGCAGCGCGAGATGGCCTATCGCTTCGGCGTCAACATCGTGATGTACGCGATGACCGGCAACTACAAGTCGGACCAGGTCCACGTGCCGGCGATCCTGGAGCGCCTGGGACAATGAGGGTGATGCGGTGAACGACCTGATCACCATCGGCGCATACTCGATCGCGCTCAACCCGATCCTGCCCTGGGCGCTGCTGATCGCACTCGGCGTGCTCTATGGTGGGCTGATCCTGTTTGCGCTGGCCCGGCAGGCGCGCGGCACCACTTGGCGCGTGGTCGCCGGCCTGCTGCTGGTCTTCGCTTTGCTCGACCCCTCGCTGGTCGAGGAGCAGCGCAACTACCAGAAGGACATCGCGGTCGTGCTGGTCGACCGCTCCCCCAGCCAGAACCTCGGCGACCGCTCTCGCGAGACCAACGACGCGCTCAACGAGGTGAAACGACAGCTCGCCCTGCTGCCCAACCTCGAGGTTCGGGTGATCGAGGGCGGCGGCGGGCCGGACAGCGCGGAGAAGGGCACCGAGCTGATGGGCGTCCTGCAGCGCGGCCTCGCCGACGTGCCGCTGCGGCGCCTCGCTGGCGTCATCACCATCAGCGACGGCCAGGTGCATGATTTGCCCGCCATCGCCGCCAACGATGCGGGTGCCAAGAGCGCGCTCGGCTTCGACGCACCGATCCACCTGCTGATGACCGGCGATCCGAAACAGGGCGACCGCCGCCTGATGCTGACCGAGGCGCCGAGCTTCGGCCTGGTGGGCAAGCCGGTCGAGATGAAGTTCAAGGTCGACGATCTCGGCAGCAGCAGCGGCGGCACGGCTGAGGTGACGATCCGGCGCGACGGCCAGGCGCTGCCGCCGGTCACGGTGCCGGTCGGCCAGGAGCAGACCCTGCAGCTGCCGCTGGAGCATGGCGGCCAGACGGTGTTCGAGATCACCGCGGCGGACGGGCCCCAGGAGATCACCAAGGCCAACAACACTGCCGTCCTTTCCGTGAACGGCGTGCGCGATCGCCTCAAGGTGCTGCTGATCTCCGGTGAGCCTTATCCGGGCGAGCGGGTCTGGCGGAATCTCCTGAAGTCGGATCCGTCGGTCGACCTCATCCACTTCACCATCCTGCGGCCGCCCAACAAGCAGGACGCGACGCCGATCAACGAGCTGGCGCTGATCTCCTTCCCGATCGACGAGCTGTTCGACACCAAGCTGAAGCAGTTCGACCTGATCATCTTCGACCGCTTCCAGCATCTGGGGATCCTGCCGGAGGAATATTTCTTCCACATCGTCGACTATGTGAAGAGCGGCGGCGCGGTCCTGGAATCCGCCGGCCCAAGCACCGCCGGCCAGTTCAGCCTCTACCGGACGCCGCTGCAGGAGATCTTCTCCGCGGCACCCACGGGCGATGTCATCACCCGCGGCTACAAGCCCACGCTGACCGAGCTCGGCAAGCGCCATCCGGTGACCGCCGACCTCATCAAGAACGACGACGACCAGCTGAAATGGGGCCGCTGGTTCCGCCAGATCGTGGCGACCACACGCGGCGGCAACACGCTGATGAACGGCGCCGACGGATTGCCGCTGCTGGTCCTGGACCGGATCGGCAAGGGCCGGGTCGCCGAACTCTTCTCCGACCAGCTTTGGCTCTGGTCCAAGGGCTTCGAGGGCGGCGGACCGCAGGCCGAACTCATTCGCCGCATCGGCCACTGGCTGATGCAGGAGCCGGACCTCGAAGAAGAAGATCTCCGCGCCACGGTGATCGACGGCAAGCTTGAGGTGCAGCGCCGCAGCCTGGGTGCACAGCCGGCGACGGTCGACGCCACCGCGCCCGACGGCAAGGTGACCAAGCTGAAGCTCGGCGATATCGGCCACGGCAAGGCCACCGCCGAGATGCCGGCGCCGGACCAGGGCCTCTACCGCGTGACCGACGGCCAGAAGGAAGCCTTCGCCGCCTCCGGCGCCTTAAACTCGCTGGAATACCGCGACCCGCGTGCCAGCGCCGAACCGATGGCGCAGCTGATCGCCGCGACCGGCGGCGGCGTCCAGGTCTACGAGGAAGCCGGCTGGCCGACCTTGCGCCAGGTCTCCGCCAAATCCGAGCGCTCGGGCCGCGGCTGGTTCGGGCTGAAGCAGAACCAGGATTACGTGGTGACCGGCATCGACCAGTCGCCGCTGATCCCGGCCTGGGCGGCGCTGCTGCTCTCGCTCGGGGCGGTGCTGCTGGCCTGGAAGCGCGAGGGGCGGTAAACTCTCCCGATTGTCGCGCTTCGGTTGGGGAAATGTACAAACCCATTCTGCGCCGGGTCGGATCGGTTCTAATATTGGTCAGCCTATTGCAGCTGGCTTGGACGTCCTATTTGGCGACCCGAAGCCATAGCTTTTCATTCGATTTTACGTTTCTTGTCGGTGGCATCGGCTTGATGTTCGGCCGCTTGAGCACCGCGCGATTCATCCGGCGTTTCGCAGCGCTCGGGCTGGTGGTGGCAGCGATCGGTTTGGCAGCACTGGTCGGATTCGCCGCTTACTGGATAGCCACTGAGCCAATTGCCTCGACGATCGCCGCGCTCCGCACGTTGAAGGTGGAAGCACCCGAGGTGTTGGCCAGCGCCTTCCTCTGGGTGATGATGTGCGCCTGGACGTTCCGGGAGCTCAGTCGCCCCGAAATCCTGTCAGATGGGAATACCCCAGTAGCCGAGGAACAACGCGCTACTTCAGCAGGGCGGCCAGTTCGCTATCGTAGAGCGCGAGCAGGTCTTTGACCGAGGGGCTGTCGCAGCCCTGGCGGCGCACCAGGTAGGTGACGTCGCGCTTTACGCCTTCGATCAGGGAGAGGCGCTCGCCGGCGCCGAGCTCGTGGTTGGTCTTGGCGTCGAGAAAGCTGGACCATTTGCGCCAGGCGGCATCGTTGTCCGGCGCGCCGCGGCAGAGCTGGGCGGCATAGATCGCCATCTGGTAGCGGCCGTAGACCAGGTCCATGTCGTTTTCCATCGTTGCGGCGGAGGCCACGGAT
>JAYSFH010000537.1:0-3141 GCA_041913405.1 Dongia sp.
TCATTCCACGCATTCCGATGGGCCGCATGGGCACCACGGCGGAGGTGGCGGGCGTCGTGTATCAGCTTTGCGGGTCGGATTTCTCGTATGTGACCGGGACGGAGATCTTTCTCACCGGCGGCCAGCATTTGTTTTGACCGACTCCCAATGGGCCGTGATGCCAAGGCTTGGCTTTGGCACCACGAGCGAGTGTGAGGGCAGCTCCGAGGCTCGACTAGCTTGCCTGCGCGGCCAGCTGCCTGAACCAGTCCCGCCGGCTTTCGATCTCGGCGATCTCGTGGTCCAGCCAGGCGACCAGCAGTCCCCCGTTCTCGGCGTGGTGGCCGCGGAGGTCGAGGAGACGGGTGAGCTCGCGCTCGCAGGCCTCTTCCAACGCTTCGGCCTGGACGCGGCGCTCTTCGGGGGAGAGCGTTTCGAAGAAGTGGAGCTTCAGGGCGATGATGAGCTTGTTCACCTCGCCCATCGGCCCGCGAATGTTCGCGGTCATCAGGCGACGCAATTCGGTGCGGCCGGATTCGGTGAGCAGCATGACTTGCTGGTCAGACGGGGCTTTCGGGTTCTGC
The DNA here is from genome assembly GCA_041913405.1 of Dongia sp. Taxonomy (GTDB): domain Bacteria; phylum Pseudomonadota; class Alphaproteobacteria; order Dongiales; family Dongiaceae; genus Dongia. The sequence continues at coordinate 564 of JAYSFH010000537.1, forward strand.
GCCTCGATCAGGCCTTCGACCTTGAAGAGCTCCAGCGATGGCCCCAGCAGCTCCAGGGACGGGCCCACGATGCGCTGCGCGAAATGCCGGATCTCGCGGGCGAGATCGGCATAGGCGCGCGGTGCCTTGGCCAGCAGGCCCAGGGCCGCGAGGCGCACCGCTTCGGACGGGACCAGACTGTTGTCTTTGTACATCGGTCTAATCTACCGCCCGGACCGAGGACCTGTCCAATGACGGTCGCGTGCCGCCCAGCACCTTCGGCGTCGCAACGGCCACGGCCAGCAGGGCCAGCCCGAGGCTGACCAGCGCGACGCGCAGGCCGAGGGTTTCGGCGAAGACGCCGATCAGCGGCGGGCTCAGGAGAAATCCGGCATAGCCGCAGGTCGCCGCCATGGCGACGCCGATCGCGGGATGGTCGGGCACCGCGCGGCCGCCGGCGCTGAACATGACCGGGATGATGTTGGCGATGCCGATCCCGGCCAGGGCATAGCCGACGATCGCGGTCTCGACCTTAGGCAAAGCAAGTGGGATGGCGAGGCCGACCACTGCAACCGCCGCGCCGAAGGCGACCACCTTGGCGGCGCCGAAGGCATGCACGACCCGGTCGCCGACAAAGCGGCCGATCATCATGGTGACGGCGAAGCTGCCGTAGCCCCAGGCGGCGATCGCGGTCGTGGTGCCGGTCTCGGTCACCAGATAGACGCCGGCCCAGTCGGCGACCGCACCCTCGGCAAACATGGTGAGGAAGGCGAGGCTGCCGACCATGAGCGCCGCGCGGCTGGGCAGCGCGAAGCCGACCGGAGCCTCGCGCGGGCCTGTATCCGGCACCCGCAGGCTGCCGGCAAAGGAGATCACCAGCAGCGCGCCCCAGATGCCGGCGCAGCTCATGGTCGCCATCGGGCCGAGCCCGGCGGCGAGGATCGCGCTGCCGGCGCCGGCGCCGACCAGGCAACCGAGGCTGAAGGCGGCGTGGAAGGAGGACATGATCGGCCGGCCGTAGAGCTTCTCCACCACCGCGCCATGGCCATTCATGGCGACGTCCATGGCGCCGTTGCAGGCGCCGAACAGCAGGATCGCGAGGCTCAAGGTCGCGAGGCTCGGCATGAAGGCGGGGATCGGCACCACCACCACGAAGGCGAGTCCGGTCAGCAGCGCGACGCGGGCCGAGCCGAAACGGGCCGCGATATGGCCGGTCATGGTCATGGTGAGGATGGCGCCGATCGCGAAGGCGAGCAGCACCATGCTGAGCTGGAAGTCGGAGAGGCCGTAGAGGAGCTTGATCGGCGCGATGGTCGCGGCCCAAAGGCCGATGCCGCTGCCGTTGGCCAGGAACAGCGCGGTGACGGCGAGGCGCGGCCGCAGGGCGGATTCCGGTCGTTCTGCTGCGGTCATCTCTTTTTCTCGTCATGGTCCGCGAAGGCGGACCATCCACGACTTTCTTTCAACAGTTGCCCACAAACTCGTGGATGGTCCGCCTGCGCGGACCATGACGATTGGAAAAACGAGCTACGTTTACGCGGCGACCGGCAGGCTGAGTTCCCGCCAGACGCTGGAGAGGGCGGCGATCAGCTGCGCGACCTCGACCTCGTCGTGGAGCGGCGTCGGGGTCAGGCGCAGGCGCTCGGTGCCCTTCGGCACGGTCGGGTAGTTGATCGGCTGCACATAGATGCCGTGCTGATCCAAGAGGATCGCGGCCACACGCTTGCAGGCCTTGGGATCGCCGACGCGGACCGGCACGATGTGGCTCTCGCTCGGCATGACGGGAAGGCCGGCGGCGGCGAGCCGCGACTTCAGGTCGGCGGCGATCGCCTGGTGCCGCCAGCGCAGGTCGGAAGCGCCGCGGATCACCTTCAGGCTGGCGCGGGCGCCGGCCGCGACGGCGGGCGGCAAGGCGGTGGTGAAGATGAAGCCGGGCGCGAAGCTGCGGACGAAATCGACCAGCGGCGCCGAGCCGGTGATGTAGCCGCCGATCAGGCCGAAGGCCTTGCCGAGCGTGCCCTCGATCACGTGGAAGCGGTGCGCGAGGCCCTCGCGCTCGGCGATGCCCGCGCCGGTGGCGCCATACAGGCCGACCGCGTGCACCTCATCGAGGTAGGCGAGGGCGTTGAATTCCTCGCAGACGTCGAGCAGGGCCGCGAGCGGCGCGATGTCGCCGTCCATGGAATAGACCGATTCGAAGGCGACGATCTTCGGCCGATGCGGCGCAACGGCGGCGAGCAACTGGCGGAGATGTTCCGTGTCGTTGTGGCGGAACACCTTGAACTCGCAGCGGCTGTTGCGAATGCCGGCGATCATCGAGGCGTGGTTCAGCGCATCGGAGAAGACGATCGACTCCGGCATGTGCTTGGCCAGCGTGCCGAGCGCCGCCTCGTTGGAGATGTAGCCGGAGGTGAAGACCAGGCCGGCTTCCTTGCCGTGGAAGGCGGCCAGGTCGCGTTCGAGCTGCACGAGCTCGTGGCTGGTGCCGGAGATGTTGCGGGTGCCGCCGGCGCCGGCGCCGGACTTCTCGATCGAAGCATGCATCGCCGCGGCGAGGGCGGGATGCTGGCCCATGCCGAGATATTCGTTTCTGCACCAG
>JAYSFH010000538.1:0-3140 GCA_041913405.1 Dongia sp.
GAATGCTCGAACGGCGTGACGGGCATCTTCAGCACCAGCCGCATCGCCTGCGGCTCGAAGATGCATCTCTCCTTCGAGCTGGTCGGCTCCCAGGGCACGATCCGCTGGAATGCCGAGCGCTACAACGAGCTCGAGGTCTATGACAGCCGCGAGCCCAAGGACCGGCAGGGCTTCCGCACCATCTTCGCCAATGCCAGCCACCCGCCCTATGGCAACTTCTGTCCGGCGCCCGGCCACGGCATCGGCTTCAACGACTTCAAGGTGATCGAGATCTACGAGTTCATGGAAGCGATCGCCGCGGGCAAGCCGGTCCTCACTGACATGGAGGCCGGCGCCAAGGTCGGGCGCATCATGGACGCGGTGCTGGATTCCGCGGACAAGCGGGCCTGGGTCTCTGTCGACTGACCGTGGCGGCTGAAGGCTAGCGCCGGATGCCCAGCGGCCCCGGCCCGAACGCCGTCATGTAGAGCAGCCCCGCCGCGAAGGCGAAGTGGTCCACGAAGACGCCGAACTCCATATGGTTGCCGCCCCAGTTCTGCGGCCCATGGAAGGCGAAGGCGAGAAACAGCAGATAGAGCGCGGCAAGCAACGCCGCCTCGCGCATGAGGATGCCGGTGAGGAAGGCGATCACCAGCAGCGCCTCGAAGATCGCGGCGACCCAGGCGAGCGCCGTCGGCATCGGAAAGCCGGCATTGGCGATGAACGTCGCGGTGCCGGCGATGTCCGCGAACTTGGTGCCGCAGGCCATCAGGAAGATCGCGGCCACGACCAGTCGCGCCAGCAGCAGGCCGCCGCGCTGCCAGAAGGAATGTCGCACGATCGCAGAGAGAACCGGGATCGACATGGGCCGGCAGCTTAGCCCGCCCACTCCCGCCGTCAATCTGGCGATTGGGAGGGGGTGGCGATTCGGTGCCGCCCTAGCGGTTGAGGGAGGGTTGCCCCAATCCCATGCGCGGCGCCGGACGCGGCAGGTCCTCCAGCACTTTCGCCGCCCGCACCTGCTCCGGAGTCAAGCCGATATCCTTGAGCAGATGGGCGTCGAGGCGACGCAAGGCGTGGAGCTGACGGCTGCGCGATTTTGGCGAGCCGATGCAGGAAAGCACGAATTCCCGGAGGGCTTCCAGGATCGATGGGTAGCTGAACATGGCGGCCGCGCTCCTTTGGGCGGCAGCGCCAGGATGCGCCCCGGCCATCTATAAATGAAGCTTTGGAAAGCTATGCAAAGCATGAGAAAATCTTTGTATGAAGACATTCAATCTTGACCATCTGGCAACCTTTGTCCGGGTCGTGGAATCCGGCAGCTTCTCGGCGGCGGCGGAGAAGCTCGGCCTGACCCAGCCGGCGGTAAGCCTGCAGATCCGGCAGCTCGAGAAGAAGCTCGGGACGGTGCTGATCGAACGGGTCGGCCGCCGGGCGCGCCCGACCGCGGCCGGCAGCGAGCTGCTGGAGCATGCATCGCGGATCGACGACGCCGTCTTCTCGGCGGTTGAGTCGGTGGCACGACATGCCTCGGACGCGATCGGCCATGTGCGCCTCGGCACCGACAACACCGTCACCATCTTCCTGCTGCCGCCGGTGCTGGGTGGCCTGCGCCGCCGCTACCCCAACCTCCAGATCACGGTCTCGACCGGCAATGCCGCGGATATCGTGAAGGCGGTCGAGGAGAACCAGATCGATCTCGCCTTCGCGACACTTCCGGTCTCGGGGCGCGCCCTGGAGGTGACGCCGGTGATCGACGACCCGATCGTCGCCATCGCCCCCAAGGACATGCCGCTGCCGCAGCGGCTGACCGCCGCCAATCTCGCCAGGCTGCCGCTGCTGCTGTCACAGCCGGGCTCGGCCGGCCGGCGCATCACCGACCGCTGGTTTGCCCGCGGCGAGGCGACGGTCAATCCGGCGATGTCGCTGGGCAGTGCCGAGGCGATCAAGGCGATGGCCATCGCCGGCCTGGGCTGTGGAATCCTGCCGGAGATGGCGATCGGCAGGGAGGGCCGCGAGAAATTCGTGGTCCGCCCGCTTTCCCCGCCGCTCAAGCGCGTGATGGGCGTGGTGATCCGAAAGGACAAGCGCCTCTCGAAGGGCCTGAAGGAGACCTACGACGCGCTGCTCGGCTTGGGGAAGAGGTGAACGATCCCCAATCAGCATCGTCATGGTCGGCGAAGGCCGACCATCCACGAGTTTGCATCCGTCGCTCGATAGAAACTCGTCACTTCCCCTGCGGGCTGCGCATCGCCAGTCCCACCGCCAGCGTCTGCGCCAGGCAGAGCGAGGCGGTCAATGAGCGGAAGCCTTGCACCTCCGCGTCCTTGATCTCGAAGAACACGCTGGCGAAGCGCGAGATCGGGCTGACCATGCTGTCGGAGATCACGATCACCGAAGCGCCCCGCCCGGCCGCACGCTCGACGATCGAGGCGGTCTCGCGGGCATAGGGCGAGAAGCTGATCGCGATCAGCGCGTCGTCGGATTGGATCGAGCGCACCTGCTCGTCCAGCATGCCGCCCAACCCATCGAGCAAGTGCGTCGGCTTCTCGGAATGCGGCAGCGCATAGGCGAGATAGGCGGCGACCGGGAACGAGCGGCGCTGCGCGACGACATAAACCTGGCGCGCCTTGGCCAGCAGATCGACCGCCTGGCCGAGCTGCTCCGGCGTCAGCACCTCCTGGATATGTTCGAGCGCGACGGCGCTGGCCGCGCAGAAGCGGGCGAGGAAATGATGCGGCCCGTCCTCCTCCTGCGCGGCGCGGTCGAGGGCGAGGCCACGCACCCGCTCGGCATAGCTGGGCGATCGGCTCGCCAGCGGCGCCTGGAACACGCGCTGCATCTCGCGAAAGCCGGAATAATCGAGGGCTTGCGCGAAGCGGATCAGCGCCGAGGGCGGTACCCCCGCCCGCTCGGCGATCACCACCACGGTCTCCAGCGCGATGTCGTTCGGATGGTCGAGCACGAACTTGGCGATCTGCTGCAGCCGGTTGCTCAAACCGTCATACCGCTCGGCGATGCGCGCGCGCAACGCGGCCAGGTTCTCGGCCGCGTCCGGCGCGCTGCTCTTGCTCTTCGGCTTCGCCAACCTGCTCGCTCCCCTTCAACAATGCATTCGTCCGGAATGTCTCCCGTGACGAAACATGCATTCGGCTTGGTTG
>JAYSFH010000539.1:0-3131 GCA_041913405.1 Dongia sp.
AGGCCGCGGCGGTTGACCCAGGGGCCGAGATTGGTCGAGACCGTCACGTCCGGTGATGTGGTGACGATGCGCTGCGCGAGTGCTGAATCCTCGCGGCCGATCTCGTTCAGGATCTGCCCGAAGCCCATCTGCGTCGAGGTGACCGGCTGGGCGGCGATCGCAAAATCCGGCACCGGCACGGCGGCGCTGCTGAGCCGGCGATTGCTGTCCTGCGCGAAGGGCGTGCGGTCGAGATAGGCCTGCAACGCCTCGCCCGAGGCGGTGAGTCCTTCGAAGCGGTCCCATTCATGGCCTTCGCGCACGTTCATGGCGCTGCGGAAGGTTTCCATCTGCGCCGGCGTCATCAAGCCGGAATGATTGTCCTTGTGCCCGGCCAAGGGCAGGCCGAAGCCCTTGATGGTGTAGGCGATGAAGCAGGTCGGTCGGTCATGCTTGGAAGCCTCGGCGAAGGCCTTCAACAGGCTCGGCCGATCATGGCCGGCGAGGTTGGTCATCAGCGCCGCGAGCTCGGCGTCGGAACGCCTGGCGATGAGGCGCGTAACCTCGCCCTGGTCGCCGAGCTCGTCCTCCAGCCGCTTGCGCCAGCCGGCGCCGCCCTGGAAGGTGAGCGCCGAATAGAGCTGGTTCGGGCAGCGGTCGATCCATGCGCGCAGACGCTCGCCGCCCGGCTCTTTGAAGGCAGCTTCGAGCAATGCGCCGTATTTCAGGACGACGACGTCCCAGCCGAAGGTCTTGAAGATCTCCTCGAAACGCTGCCAGAGGCCTTCGCGCACATTGGCATCCAGGGACTGTCGATTGTAATCGACGACCCACCAGGTGTTGCGGAGGCCCTGTTTCCAGCCTTCGAGCAGCGCCTCGAAGATGTTGCCTTCGTCGAGTTCGGCATCGCCGACCAGGGCGACCATGCGGCCTTCGCGGCGACCTTTCGCCCAGCCCTTGGCCTTCACATAGTCCTGCACGATCGAGGAGAACAAAGTCTGCGCGACGCCCAGGCCCACCGAGCCGGTCGAGAAATCGACGTCGTCGGTATCCTTGGTGCGCGAAGGATAGCTCTGCGCGCCCTTGTAGCCGCGGAAATGCTCGAGCTTCTCGCGGGTCTGCTTGCCCAGGAGATACTGGATCGCATGGAAGATCGGTGAGGCGTGCGGCTTCACCGCGACCCGGTCCTCCGGCCGCAGCACCTCGAAATAGAGCGCCGCCATGATGGTCGCGAGCGAGGCGGATGACGCCTGGTGCCCGCCGACCTTCATTCCATCCGCGTTCTCGCGGATGTGGTTGGCGTTGTGGATGGTCCAGGCGGCGAGCCAGAGGATCTTCTTCTCGAGCTCGCCCAAGAGATCGTGTGCCACGCCCGTCCCCTTCAGTCCCCGTTGTAGAAGAAGCCCTCGATATCGGTCGCTTGCTGGCTTTGCTCCAGCGCCGCCCAGCCCACGAGGCCGAAGCCGTCGCGCAGGAGGTAGAAGTCGCCATCCTGCAGCACCACTTCGACGAAGTCGCCGGTCGCAATCGTGGTGACGATGCCCGATTTCTTCTGGTCCGCATAGAGCGTCAGCGGGCGGAGCGTCTTGGACTGGAAGCCGGCATAGGAGAAAGGCTGAGCGACCGGCTGCAGTTTTCCGTCTTTGAGACAGTGCAGCGAACGGGCAGAAAACATGTTGTTGCTATGGCCGCCGCCGTAAACGCAGCCGTCGCCGGGGATGACAAAGAACGTGCCAGGGATCGCGACGCCTTCCTGCTCCGGATCCTGCGAGGCCGAGAAGACGCATTGCGGGTCGTTGCTGCCGCCGGAATCGCAGCGCAGGACCTGAAAATCCAGATCGGCCTTCAGCTTCACGTCCAGCGGATAGGCCATATAGACCCCAGCCTCTTCATAAAACTTCTTGTACTTCGCCTCGTCGGCCGGGAGCTTCGGATCACGCGCGAGGTCCCTGGCCGTGACGATGGTGATCTTCTGGATCGCCGGATCGAACACGACTTCCTTGACGAGGCGCCGTGCTTCCGGCACCCGCGCGAGCACCATGTCATCCGCCAATGCCGCTTGCGGCAGAAGCAGCAGAGCGGCCAGCGCCCAAAGCGGTCTCATTTCTTTCCCCCGATGCGGTGCTTCAGCTCAGCGATACACTGCGCGCGGTCGGCGGCGAAGTCGCCGGCGATCCACCAGTCTTCCAGGTCCTTCAGGATGCGGCCGATCTCCGGTCCGGCGGCCACGCCGAGTGCCGAGACGTCGCGGCCCTTCACCGGCAGTTCCGGCCGTGGCCAGTCGCGGACGATCTCATAAGCACGGTTCCAGTCGACCTCAGGCTCGGCCCAATCGGTGAGCAGCAGGTCGAGCGCCAGCGCGTTGCCGAGATCGTAGATCTCGCGCCGCACCAGATGCGGATCGCCCACCGCAAATTCCGGGCGCGCGGCGCTGACCGCGATCACTCGGTCGCGCTCGGCGTTGGAGAGTTTCAGGCTCTCCGCGACGGCGGGGCCGGCGCCGGTCACGGTCAGTGCGGCCAGGCGGCGGACCGGGTCCTGCGGGATCTTGAGGCGTGATTCGAGGCTGGCAACCTTCGCCATGTGGTCGAACGTGGTCGCCATGGGCAAGAAGGCGGCGACGATGCCCTCGGCCAGCATGCTCCGCCAGGTCTCGACTCCGCGCCGCGCCACCAGCAGCTTCAAGGTCTCCTGGCGCAGGCGTTCGCCGGAGAGGAATTTCAGCTCGGCCTTCAACGCGCGCGCCGCGGTGAGCGCGGGTGGATCGAAATCGCCGCTCGCGTAGTCGGCGTGGAAGCGGAAATAGCGCAGGATGCGCAGATAGTCCTCGCGCATGCGGTCCTCGGGCGCGCCAACGAAGCGCACCCGACCGGCCTTCAGGTCGGCGATGCCGTCGAAATAGTCGTAGACCTGGCCGCTCGCATCGGCGGAGAGCGCGTTCATGGTGAGGTCGCGGCGCGCGGCGTCCGCGCGCCAGTCGTCGGTGAAGGCGACGGTCGCATGGCGGCCGAAAGTCTCGACGTCGCGGCGGAGCGTCGTCACTTCAATCCCGGTATGCTCGGCGATCACCGTCACCGTGCCGTGATCGATGCCGGTCGGCGCGTGCTTCAAGCCGACGGCTTCGGCGGCCTTCATCACGGCGGCGGGTTCCA
>JAYSFH010000540.1:0-3125 GCA_041913405.1 Dongia sp.
TGCTGGTCTTGAAATCCCCATCGACGACGATTTTGCCCTTCGCCGTGTTGAGACCGGTGGGCGCCGTCAGGGTCTGGCCGATCGCCTTGAACAGCTGGTCGCATTCCACCGTGAAGGTCTCGCCGGTGCCTTCCAGCTTCCCGTTCACGAGCTTGGTGTATTCGAGCTCGATCCCCGCGATGGCGCCGTTCTTACCGATCAGCTTCACCGGCTTCACCCAATGCTTGATCTTGACGCCGGAGACCTGGGCGAATTCCTGCTCATGCCCGGTGGCGCTCATATTCTCCGCGCCGCGGCGATAGGCGATCGTCACGTCCTCGGCGCCGAGCTTCTTGGTCTGGATCGCGATGTCGATCGCGGTGTTGCCGCCGCCGATCACCACGACCTTGCGGCCCACGGGCAGTGCGCCTTTGTCTTTGGCCTGGCGCAGCTCCGCGATATAGCCCACTGCATCCAGCACGCCCTTCAATTCCCCCTCGCCCGGCAGGTCCAGCGCATTCACGCCGCCCAAACCGATACCGAGGAAGACCGCGTCATAGTCGCGCGCGAGATCGGCGAGCTGCACGTCCTGGCCCAGGCGCTTGCCCGCCTTCACCTCGATGCCGCCGATCGAGAGGATGAAATCGATCTCGCGCTGGGCGAAGTTGTCGACCGTCTTATATGCAGCGATGCCGTATTCGTTGAGCCCGCCAAGATGCGCGCGGGCTTCATAGACGGTCACGGCGTGGCCGAGCACCGCCAGGCGATGCGCGCAGGACATGCCGGCGGGACCTCCGCCCACGACCGCGATCTTCTTGCCGCTGGATTCCGCCCGGGTGAAGGGTTGATGGCCGGCCTCGATCAGCTGGTCGACCGCATAGCGCTGCAGCGCGCCGATATCGACCGGCTTGTCCTCCGACGTGTTGCGAACGCAGGCGCGCTCGCACAAGATTTCGGTCGGACAGACCCGCGCGCACATGCCGCCGAAGATATTCTCTTCCAGGATCTTCTCGGCCGCACCCTTCACGTTGCCGGTCGAGATCATGCGGATGAAGTTCGGGATGTCGATGCCGGTCGGGCAGGCCTCGACGCAGGGCGCGTCGTGGCAGAAGAAGCAGCGCGCGGAATCCACGATCGCACGCTTCTTGTCGAGCATCGGCTTGATGTCGGCGAAATTGTCGTCGATCTCGGCGCGCGACAAATGCCCGGCCGAGCCGCCCAATGGTGCAGGTGCCATTGGCAGTCTCCCTTCAAGCTCTCGTGCGCTCCCGGTCGGTTCGGTGTTTGGCAGAAGAACCGTTACGGGCGCGCAACTCCCTATTCCGGGAAATGCTGCCAAAGTTTGACCGATCGATCAAGTTTTATTCGCGAGGGTGCGCGGAATGCGCTAGAATGGCGGCCAACAACCAAGGCCGCGCGGCCTGCCAAGCGCCGGCCGGCACGGGAGGATGGATGGACTCGGCCCCTAAACCCGCCGGCGACGGCGGCGAAGCCGCGGGAGCAGGCCCGCGCGAACAGGCCCGCGCCAGGATCGAAGCGAAGATCCTGGCCGCCGCCGAAGCGGTCTTCGCCGAGCACGGCTTCAGCGGCGCCGCGATGTCGGAGATCGCGCGCCGCGCCGGCATCCCGAAGCCGAACCTGCACTACTACTGCAGGACCAAGGAGGAGCTCTATCGCCGGGTCATGCAGCGCATCCTGGATCTCTGGCTCGGCACCGCCGACGAGATCATGCCCCAGTCCGATCCCGCGGAAGCCCTGGCCCATTACATCGCGGCGAAGATCGACCTCGCGCGGCGGCGGCCTTTGGCTTCACGCGTCTTCGCCAACGAGCTGATCCACGGCGCGCCGCAGCTCGGCGATTTCCTCGAGACCGAGCTCAAGGACTGGGTCGCCCGCAAGGCCAAGGTGATCGACGGCTGGGTCAAGGCCGGCCAGATGCAGCCGGTCGATCCCAAGCACCTCTTCTTCATGCTCTGGGCCGCCACCCAGACCTATGCCGATTTCGCCGTACAGATCGCCGCGGTTCTGGGACGGAAGTCGCTGAAGCCGGCGGATTACGACGCGGCGGCGAAGCAGACGACGGAGATTGTGCTGAGGGGGCTGGGGTTGAAGCTGCGCGGCTGACTTCTATCCTTGCCGCTTCTGTTCAAGCACGGTGTTCTGCAATTCGAGACGATAGCCTCGCGTCCGCCGCAGCCGGCGGCGCCTGCAGCGCCATTCGTAGAGCACCGCGATGCACCAGAACGCCGCTACCAGTGCGGCCCAGTATCCCCAGAAAGCGAGATCTAGAATCCAGTCAAACGACCAGGATGTAATCGTCAGCAGCACCGCAGCGAGAATGACAAGCCGGCCGACATTTACAATGGCCGCGTGCAAGGCACGCAGCATCGCCCCGTCGAATCCGGCGCCCTTAGGGTAAAAGATTGGCGATCGCTGCATGGGTGCTCCGCTCGGCTTACCCTGTCGCCATCACTTCAAGATCGAGTGTGCCGGAATATCGGATCACCCGTCCGCAGAACGGCAGCCCCACCGAAACCTCGAACTCGTACTTGCCCTCCTTTTCGCTCTCCCAGGCATTCATCGAGGGCGCGAGGAAGCGCGGCAGCGGGATCGGGCCGATCTGGGTTCCGAGCAGGCGATAGACCAGCCGTCCGCCCTCACACATCGGCTGCAGATAGAGCGACAGCGGCCCCATCTGCTCGACCAGAAGGTCGTCGTCCTTTTTGAAGGTGCTTTCGAAGGCCTTGCCGTCGAAGCTGCGCGACCAGACGATCTGGTCGGGGAAGTGCCAGGCCATGACCACCAGGTCGGCCTTCGGGTTGGATTTCGGCAGGCCGATGATCGCGGCGACCAATCCGCCCAGACCGCCGCCCCGCTCCACCTTGGCCGTGCCCGACAGCTTGATGGTGCCGTGATGGGCTTTCTGGACCATGTCCGGCAGCCGCGCGAAGGCCCCGTCCATGCATTCGATCAGCGCGTTCTCCGGCGCGCGCACGGCAGCCGCAGCACCCGAAGCAAACGCGACGCGCTTGCGGTCTCCACCGAACAAGACGGCGTGGCCCCCCGACCCGCTGCAGCCTTACTGTGCGGCCTTGCGCGGGACGGCGCGCGGCTGGCGCGCGTCATTGCGCTTCTTCACCGCGTCG
>JAYSFH010000541.1:0-3112 GCA_041913405.1 Dongia sp.
GTCATGGGTGACCATCAGGATGGTCTTGGCCGTCTCCTCGGCGATCAAGATCGAAAGCTCCTGCATATGCCAGCGGGTCTGCGCGTCCAGGGCGCCGAAGGGCTCGTCCATCAGCAGGATCTCCGGCTCGTTGGCGAGCGTGCGGGCGATGGCGACGCGCTGCTTCATGCCGCCGGAGAGGACCTTGGGATAGGCGTCGGCGAACTTGGTGAGATGCACGAGGTCGATGAAATGCGCCGCCTTGTCGCGGCGCTCCCCTGCCGCCACGCCGCGGAGGCGCAGGCCGTATTCGACATTCTGCCGGACGGTCAGCCAGTCGAAGGAGGTGTAGGCCTGGAACACCATGCCGCGGTCGCGGCCCGGCGCTTCGATCGCGCGGCCGTCGAGGGTGATGCGGCCGCTGGTCGGCTGGTCGAGGCCGGCCACCATGCGGAGAATCGTGGACTTGCCGCAGCCCGACGGGCCGAGCAGCACGCAGATCTCGTTGGCGCCGACCTCGAAGGAGACGTCGCGGATCGCTTCGACTTTGCCGCCCTTGGCGTCGGGGAAGGTCTTGCCGATGCTTTCGAGCTTCAATTTCATCGGGCGCTCTCGTCGATATAGGGGAAGAGCAGGCGGTGCAGCATGCGGAACAGCATGTCGCAGAGGAGGCCGAGCACGCCGATCACCACGATACCGGCCATGATCTCGTCGGTATGCAGGAAGCGGCGCGCCCGCATCATCATGGCGCCGATGCCGTTGGTCGAGGCGACGATCTCGGCGATCACCAGGTAGGTCCAGGAGACCGCCAGCATCTGGCGCATGGCGACCACCACATTGGGCAAGACCGCCGGCACGATCACGGTCCAGAGCACCTGGCCGCGCGTGCCGCCGAGGGTCATCGAGGTCTCGATGAACTCCGGTCTGACCTGCTTGGTGTAGTCCATCACCAGCACGATCAGGAAGAACACCACGCCGATGAACAGCAGCGCGATCTTCGGCCCCTCGCCGGTGCCGAACCACATCAGCAGCACCGGGATGAAGCTCGGCGCCGGCAGATAGCGCCAGGCCGCCATGAAGGGATTGAAGAAGGCCTCCAGCGCGCGGAACGAGCCCATGACGATGCCGAGCGGCACCGCGATCGCGCTGGCCATGGCGAAGCTGACCAGGATGCGGAGCACGCTGGCGCCGATGTCGATCCAGAAATCCGGCGTCGAGAGCAAGGCGATGAGGGTGGAGAGCACCTTGAACGGGCCGGGCAGCAGCAGCTCGGTGACCAGGCCAAGCGAGACCGCGAGCTGCCAGATCAGGAAGAACAACACCCAGCAGGCGATGCCGAGCGCGACCGCGCTGCGCCGGGTGATCGGCGTGCGGAGGGTGAGGAGAGGACGGCGGTTGGGTGCGGTCATGTCAGTTCATAGCATAGATGGACTTGGCGCTCCCCACCCCGTCGTCATGCCCGGCGAAGGCCGGGCATCCCTGAGTTTCCCTCAGGCAGACGAACTCAGGGGTCCCCCGGCCAAGCCCGGGGATGACGACCGAGTGAGCAGCCTCCGCCGGCCCCAACTACCGCGCCGTGATTTCCTGGCGGAAGCCGGCTTTCACGAGATCGGCCATCAGGCTGCAATCGACGCCCTTGGCCGGGTCGATCTTGGTCTTCATCAGGCCGAGCTTCATCCACCAGTCGTTGATCAAGGCGACGGTGTCGCGCATGCCGTCGCGGGCGATGCCGAGCGGCGGTTCCCCGTCGATGACGCCGCAGGAGCGCGCGGCCTCTTCGAACTCGTCGGTGTATTTACCGACCTTCAGGTCCTTGCCGTTGGTGCCGACCACGGATTCGACGTCGCCGACCGGCCATTTCAGGAAGTCGGCATAGACCTGGTTGATGCCCGGCGTGTCGTCATGCCAGGCCTGGACCGCGGTGAACAGCGCCTTCAAGGTGCCGACCGCGACCGGGCGGCGCTCGGCGATGAAGGTCTTGTTCATGTAGAGCACGTCCATGAAGATGCCTGTCTTCAGGAACACCGGGTCGTCCGAGTTGGCGACGCTCTTAGAGCCCTTGAGTTCCGCGGTCAGCTTGGAGACCCAGGGCTCGTATTCATAAGCCGCGGCGAGATCGCCGGCGACCATCGGGCCGACCGCCTCGTCGGCGTTCAGGTTCACCCATTCGACCGAGTCATACTTGATGCCCTGGCTGTCGAGCCAGACGCCCATCAGCAGCTGGCCGATATAGGCCTGGGGTGCCGCGATCTTCTTGCCCGGCAGGTCCTTGGGCTCGACGTTGGGCGCCAGCGCGATCTGGTCGACGCCGTAGCTGGGGTTCAGGAAGGTGACCATCACCTCGTTGGTGCCCTGCTCGACCGCGATCGGCGTGTACTCGCTGGTGCAGTAGAGGACGTCGATCTGGCCCGCCGCGAGCGCCGAATGCGCGCCCACCGGATCGTCGAAGATGGTGTTCTCGATCTCGAGATCGGGGGCGAGGTTCTTCTGCTTGGCGACTTCCAGGCTGGAATAGCCCGGCCAGGACACGCAGAGACCGACCTTCACCTTCTCCGCGGCGAAGGCGCCGCTGCTGAGCGCGACTGTGGAGACGGCCATGCAGGCCGCGGCGATCATCTTGTTCATTCTTGCCTCCTTGTTGTCGTTTGTGCCGGGTTCTTCCCGATCGTTCCGTGGTTGTCCCCTAATCAAGGCATGATGCTGCCGCCGTTCGGGCCGATGCCCTGGCCGGTGAAGTAGCGCCCGCCCGGCCCGGCGAGGAAGGCCGCGAGCGCGCCGATCTCATGCGCCTCGCCGAAGCGGGCCAGCGGAATCTGCAGCTCCTTCGCGCGCCATTCCGGGCTCATATGCGCGGCGTCGAGCATGGCGGTGTCGATCGGGCCGGGGCAGATCGCGTTGACCAGGATCCCCGGGGCGAACTCCTTCGACCAGCTGCGCACCAGGCCGAGCACCCCGTGTTTCGAAGCGACATAGGCGGAGAATTGCTCCCGCCCGTAATAGGACATGTCGGAGGCGATCAGGATCGCCCGCGCCTCGTCGCCGGACTTGGGGTGCGAGGCTTGCATCCAGCGCAGGGCCTCGCGCCCGACCAGGAAGCTGCCGCGCAGGTTGATCGCGATCACCTGGTCGAAAT
>JAYSFH010000542.1:0-3108 GCA_041913405.1 Dongia sp.
GCGATCGGGTTGGCGCTGGGCGCGATCGGAACTGCGATCGCGACCGTCGTCACGGGATTCTTCAATCTCGCGTGGTGGCAAATGCCGCTGGCGCTGCTCGGCTTGATCCTCGCGGTGTCGGGACCATCCCTTGTCATCGCCGCCATGAAGCTGCGGCATCGCAATCTCGGACCGATCCTGGACGCGTCGGGCTGGGCCGTGAACGCCATGTTACGGGTCAACATCCCGTTCGGGGGAGCGTTGACGGCGATGGCGCAGCTTCCCCCTGGCGCGCAGAGATCGCTCACCGATCCCTATGCCGAAGCTCACCGCCCATGGCGGCGTCAACTAGCCACCGCCGTCGTCATCATCGCGGCGCTCGCCGGCCTTTTGTGGTCGGGCCTGCTCGGACAGTGGTGGGACCGGCTGGTAGCACCCTGAACGGCTCTGCTACTTCGGCGCGCCCAGCCCCGGCAGGAGTCCCTTCAAGGAGGGCAGCGGGCTTCGGGTCGACTCTGTCTTGCCGCCCAAAACACCGCGCAAGGCATTACCCGCCGCGCCCTTGGCCGCGGAAGCGAGATCGGGCTTGTAGGAGAGTTTGTCCCATGGCCCCTCGACGATGACGGGGACCATGAGGCCGGCGACATCGAGCTTGCCGCCCTGGCCTTCAAGGGTTCCGGCGAGCTTCGGCTCGATCCGGTACTTCACGGCGCGGTTCGGCAGGTCGATCGTGCCGGCGCCGGCAACGCGAAGAACAGGCGCCTGCAGGATCAAATCCTTGTTGCTGACGATGCCGTCCGCGATCATGTAGGTGGCGGACAATTCAGCGAAGTCCGTTTTCTGCGCCTCGCCTTGCGCCGCGAACGCCGAAGTAACGTTGCGCACCATGCCCGGTATGTCGATGCCCTTGATTGCGCCATCGACGAAGGAGAATCGTCCTTGTCCTGAGAGAGATGAAATGATCTCACGCTGCGTGCCGCCACGACCGGAGATTTTCAGATCCGTCGCGCCGGTTCCCGTCAGGCGCTTGAAGTCCGCCGCATCGGTGAGAAACGGCTCGGCTTGCAGGTTCTTCAGCGAGAAACTGGCTTCGACGCCCACGCCGCGCTGGCTGCCGTCGATCGTGAGCGAGCCAGCTCCGGCGCCGCCGTAGAAGGCAAGCTCCCGCAAGTCTGTGGAAAGCCGCCCACCCCGCAGCCTGAGGGCCGCCGCGCTCCTGCCAACGGTGATGTTCCGGATCTTCATGCTCCCGATCGCTAACGTAAAATCTGCATCCGCGCTTCTGAGAGCGGATGCGTCGATCGGATCGTCCGTCCATACTATCGGCCCCGATGGAGCGGGCGGAGGCAGATACGGATTCAGGTCCAGCGATTCGACATCGAGCCTGCCGCGGAGCGCGGGCCTGGCGCCCGCAGTTTCGACCTCAAGCGCGCCGTTTGCCTTCACCGCGTCGAGGCTGATGGCCGCATCGACGAAGGAAACCTTGTTTGCGGAGGCGGTCAGCCTTCCTTTGATCGAAAGCGGACCGAATCCGGTGCCGGGTGCGTCCAGGGGCTGGCCTGTCGTCCACATCACAAGTTCGCGTACGGACGGCGACGACAGATCGACCGCGCCGGTCAAGACGCTGGTCGAGGCTGCAAGCGAGCCGGTGACGGACACCGCCAGGGGCGCGGCGCTGAAGGTGAGCGAGACCGGTGTCTCGCCGGAGCGGGAAACGACGGAGCGCGGATTCGTCAGGCCAAGTTTGACGGCAATCTTCTGCTTCCGCCACATCAGGTCGCCATCGACCGCGAGCGGTGCGTCGAGACCGGGGAGTTGTATTTGCAGGTTGATCCCGTCCGCTTCCTGCACGGCGCCCGACGCCACGTCGGTATAGGTCAGCTTTCCGTTCTGCACTCCCACGTCGCCCAGTCGGATATCCTTTATGAAATCCGAACCGCTCTTGGAGGACGATTCCGGTGCTGCGCCGGCCGTCTCGAACGACCAGTTGCCGTTGCCGTTCACATTGGACTCCAGGGTGAAAACGGGATCAATGAGCCGGAAGCTGTCGATCTCGATTTGGCCCGACAGGAGGGGCATGATCTTCAAGCTCAGATCGAGCGCTCCCACGCGCACGAGTTCCTTCGCCTTGAATCCGGGTGGGCTGGAGAGCGCGACATCGCCGACCTGAACCGTCAGGGATGGGAAGACCGAGACATCGACGTCGCCACCGATCGCGAGATCGCGCCCCGTCGCGGCTTTGACCTGCGCGGCTATCTGGGCCTTTACCTCATCCGGAGAAATCAGGAGCGGAATAGCGACGACGGCAATCGCGACAACCGCGACCAAACCGAGCAGCGCAAACAGAATCTTTCTCATTGCGGATCTCCTCACTGGTAGCGGTCAGGCCCCTCAGCGGCGAACCCATGGTGACATCAAAATGAGGCAGTTGCGATCACCACTCTACCTCATTTTGTGGGTGACTACAGGCGGTGCTTGGCGGATGCTATGGCCGTCTATTGAGAAGCGCCCGACTTACCTTGGAGGTCGAAAATGAGAACGTCTCTTAGAATTTCCTGCGCCGTCATGGCCATTGTTATGGCGCCGGCCGGCGCGTCCCTTGCCGCGGAAAATGCCGGCTGTGACAAACTCAGTGGCGCGGCCAGAGGTGCTTGCGAGGCAGAAATGGGCAAAGCGAAGGCAGCCGCCGCCAAGGAAAAAGGAGCGCTTCAGGGTCGCAGCGAAGAGAGACGGGGCATCGGCCCGAAAGAAAAAGGTCAAGGGGCGGAACGCGGCAAAGGTCTTAACGACGACCCACTTCGGGATAAGCAGGATGCGGGGAAAGCCGCCATGGAACGGGCCAAAGAACAAGCAAAGACTCAAGCCAAGCCTTCTGTCCCGAAATAGATCGTTGATGCTCGTTCGATCACACTGAACGTGCTTCTGTCGCAATTCTTAGTACAACTAACCGTCTCGATCCGCCTCTGCGCGGGTGTGCTTTCTGGCCAGCGGAAAAGCCGCGGCAACCGACCTAAGTGATACGATCTCCTCGAACCGTTCCGTTCGAACTGTATCCAAGAAGACCAGCCAATTTTTCGTCATCGAAGCCTCACTTCCCTTGCTGTACGCCACCGCGGCGCAAATCCCGAC
>JAYSFH010000543.1:0-3106 GCA_041913405.1 Dongia sp.
CAGGTAACGCATCAGTGCAGCCCGTCCACGTAGGCCTTGTAGGCCGCCTCATCCATCAGGCCGTCGAGCTCGGACTTGTTGGCGAGCTTGATCTTGGCGAACCAGCCCTTGCCGAGCGCGTCCTCGTTGACGGTGGCAGGAGCGTCGGTGAGGGCGTTGTTGACCTCGGCCACCTCGCCGCTGATCGGGGCGTAGACCTCGCTTGCCGCCTTCACGGATTCGACGACCGCCATCTCCTTGCCCTTCTCGATCTTCTTGCCGACTTCCGGCAGCTCGACGAAGACCACGTCGCCCAGCTGCTCCTGGGCATAGGGGCTGATGCCGACGGTGGCGGTGTCGCCGTCGACCAACACCCATTCATGTTCCTTGGTGTAGCGGATGGTCATGGTGGTCTCCCTGTTCGATCTTAATTGCGGTGATAGCGGTGTGGCGTGAACGGCATCTTGGCGACGCGGGCCGGCAGGGCCTTGCCGCGGACCACCAGATTGACGGCATTGCCGATGCCGGCGGACGCGGTCGCGACATAACCCATGGCGATCGGCTTGCCCAGAGACGGCCCGAAGCCGCCCGAGGTGATCTCGCCGATCTCCCGGCCTTCGTCATTGGCGATCTCGGTATGCGCGCGGGCCGGCGCCTTGCCTTCGGGCAGGATGCCGACGCGCTTGCGCGCGACGCCCTCGGCCCATTGCTTCTGCAGCACGGCGTCGCCCGGGAAGCCGCCTTCCTTGCGCCGCCGCTCGGCGATCGCCCAGGAGAGGCCGGCCTCGACCGGCGTGGTCTTCTCGGTGATGTCGCTGCCGTAAAGGCAGAGCCCCGCTTCCAGCCGGAGCGAGTCCCGGGCGCCCAAGCCGATCGGTTTCACTTCCGGCTCCTTCAGGAGTGCTTGAGTGAAAGCGACCGCCGCGGCGCCAGGCACCGAGATCTCGAACCCGTCCTCGCCGGTATAGCCGGAGCGGGTCGCGTAGCACCGAATGCCGGCGATCTCGAGCGCCGCACCGGTCATGAATGTCATCTTGGCGCTGGCCGGCACCAGGCGCCCGATCACCGCCCCGGCCTGGGGCCCCTGGATCGCCAGCAGCGCGAAATCGTCGAGGCGCTCGAGCTTGCAGTCCTTCGGCAGATTGGCGGCGATATGGCTGTAGTCGGCATCCTTGCAGCCGGCATTCACCACCATGCGCAGGACTTCGCCGTCGCGGGTCACCATCAGATCGTCGAGGATGCCGCCCTTGGCATTGGTGAGAAAGCCGTAACGCTGCTGGCCGGACTTCAGCGAGCGGAAATCGTTGGGGCAGAGCTTCTCGACCGCCGCCGCCGCCGCGTCGTAGCTCGGCGCGGTGATGCGGAACTGGCCCATATGCGAGACGTCGAACAGGCCCGCGGCGGCTCGCGTGTGCTGGTGCTCGCCCAAGATTCCCATCGGGTACTGCACCGGCATGTCATAGCCGGCGAAGGGCACCATCTTGGCGCCGAGTTCCACATGCAGCGCGTGGAGCGGGGTTTGCTTGAGGGATTCAGTCTCTGACAACGCGGCCTCCGACAGAAATGGGCGCGCTCCTCCCCTCTCGGCGGAAGCGCAACCCCCCTCTGTCCTTGGACCTGAGAGATTTTCCCGGACGTCAATCTCCGCGCTGAAGCAACGCGCGCCGGGTTTACTCCTTCGGTGGGCCGAGTCGAGACTCGGCCGCTTTCCAGAGCTGCATGTCGCCGCGGTCCGTTTGACTGAGAGTTTCCGGGGGGGGTTGCTCCTTCGGCGACGGACCACTTTCGCCTGAAAGCGGCTCGATCTCCCCCGCAAGCGACAGTGTCGCGCGCACCTTGGGCCGGGTGCCGCGCAAGGTCAAGAGGGCAAGTACATCCTTCGGATGACGCCGCTTGAGCGCTACTTCTTCTTGCCGCCGCTGGGATCGTATTTGAAGGAGACCTTGAGCTTGGTGCGGAAGGCTTCGACCTTGCCGTTCTCGATCACCAGGTCCTGCTCGATCACTTCCGCGACCCGGAGATCGCGCAAGGATCGCGAGGCGAGCTTGATCGCCGCCATCGCGGCATCTTCCCAGGACTTCGTGCTGGTCCCGATCAGCTCCAGGACCTTATAGACGCTGTCAGCCATTCCTGCCTCCCATAAGCTTGGGTTCTGCGGAATGTCCGGTTCGGGCCCAAGCTCCCGAACCGGGCCTTGGTGATGCGGGAATGCTAGGGCCGGAAGCCGGCCTGCGTCAAACCGGCTACTGCTGCGGGTTGCGGCGGTTGTAGGCGAGCTCTTTCTCGGTCACTTCGAGGAAGACGTAGATCTGGTAGAAGTCGCCGTTCTCGCCCTGCTTCAGCGGGATCGTCACCAGCGGGTTGTCCACCACCTGCGCGCTCGGCTTGTCGGCGGTCAGCGGAATGGTGACGTCGAATTGCTGGCGGGTCAGCTTCTGGCCGCCGCGGCCGGTCAGCGCGATCACGTAGTTGAAAGTGACCTGGTCGCCGGTGAGCTTCGGTCCGCGCGAAGCCGCCAGCGCAACCAGGAGATCACTCTGGATCTTGGTCTTCTTGGTATCGGTATCCTCGATGTATTTGCACATCGGCTTCACGCTGACGATGCGCGCCTCGAAGGCGGTGTCGGTCAGATCCTCGGATTCGCCGGCGAAGCGGGTCAGGTAGGAAGCGTCTGGCACCGGCTTGATCGCCGGGCAAGGCATCGACTGCTTGGGCGCCTCGGCGCAGGAACCCAGCATCAAAACTGGCAGCACCGCCGCGAGCAGACCGCCGCGCTTCATCCAACCGATCGCGCGCCCGCCGGCAGCCATCGAAATCCCCTTCCCCGTCATGAATGCTTCACGCGCCCAACACTTCACAGCGCCTTGTGCGAACCGTCGCAGAACGGCTGGCCCTTGGTGTGCTTGCAACCGCAAAAGAACACGGTCTTCGATTCCGTCGCCTCGTATTTCATCGGCGAGAACGCGGAGCCCTTGTGCGAACCGTCGCAGAACGGCTGGTTCTTGCTCTGGCCGCAGGCGCACCAGAAGTAGGCCTTACCGGCCGTCACATCGACTTTGAAGGGCGCCTTCTGCGCGATATTGGGCTCGGCCATCGGTGATCCTCTCCCGCCCGACCGGGGGCTGGC
>JAYSFH010000544.1:0-1962 GCA_041913405.1 Dongia sp.
CCCGGAGAGCTACACCGGCACCGAGATCGACTATGCGATCGAGGTCTGCGAGGCGGTGATGGATGTCTGGGAGCCCACGCCCCAGAAGAAGTGCATCCTCAATCTCCCGGCGACCGTCGAGATGTCGACGCCGAACATCTACGCGGATTCGATCGAGTACTTCTGCCGCAAGATGAAGAACCGCGAGAGCGCGATCATCTCACTCCACCCGCATAACGACCGCGGCACCGGCGTTGCGGCGGCGGAGCTGGGCGTGATGGCCGGCGCCGATCGCATCGAAGGCTGCTTGTTCGGCAACGGCGAGCGCACCGGCAACGTCGATCTGGTCACCCTGGGATTGAACATGTTCACCCAGGGCGTCGATCCTGAGATCGATTTCTCCGACATCAACGACATCATGCGCACTGCCGAATACTGCAACCAGCTCCCGGTGCATCCGCGTCACCCTTACGCCGGCGACCTGGTCTTCACCGCCTTCTCCGGATCGCACCAGGACGCGATCAAGAAGGGCTTCGCGGCGATGAAGCAGTCGAACAGCGGCGAATGGGCGGTGCCTTATCTCCCGATCGACCCGCAGGACGTCGGCCGCGACTACGAGGCGGTGATCCGCATCAACAGCCAGTCGGGCAAGGGCGGCGTCGCCTATATCCTCGAGAAGGATCACGGTATCACCCTGCCCAGGAAGCTGCAGATCGAGTTCAGCCAGATCGTCCAGGAGATCGCCGACAAGACCGGCAAGGAGATTTCCAGCGAGGTGATCTGGCGCGCCTTCAACGACGAATATCTCGGTCTCGAGGAGCCCTATGCCTTTATCGACCAGCAGACGCTGACCGATACCCATGCCAGCGAGATCCGGAACCTGACGGCGAAGCTCCGCGAGAACGGCGGCGAGGTGGAGATCACCGGCCGCGGCAACGGCCCGATCGATGCCTTCATGGATGCGATGAAGAAGCATTCCGGCATCGAATTGAAAGTGGTCGATTACCGCGAGCATTCGGTCGGCCTCGGCAACGACGCGGCGGCCGTGGCCTACCTCGAGACCCGGCTGAGCGACGGCCGAACGGTATTCGGGGTCGGCATGAACCCGAACATCGTCACCGCCAGCCTCAAGGCCGTGGTCTCGGCCGCAAACCGCGCCAAGCTCGGCAAGGTCCGCGCGATCGGTGCCGCCGAGTAACCTGATGGAGGGGACGCGCAGCGGCGGCTGCGTCTGCAGCGCCGGGCGCTTCACGGCCGGAGCGGGTCAGCATGTGCCATTGCACCTGGTGCCAGCGCCGCACCGGCACCGCTTTCGGCACTGAAGTGGTGTTCGAGAGCGGGCAGGTGGCTTTCATCGGCGAGCCCGCGAAATACCGGCATCACTCGGATGAATCCGGCCGCTGGCTGGACGTGGAATTCTGCCGCACCTGTGGCACCAACCTCGGTTTTACGCTCGAACTCGCACCGGGATTGCGGACCCTGCCGGCGGGTGCCTTCGACGATCCCAGCTGGATCACGCCGGAGAGCATCGCCTTCAAGCATATCTACCTGCGCTCGCGCCGCCCATGGTCGGACTTGACCCCGCGGGTCGAGCAATACGAGCGGCATTTCCGTGCGTGAGCGCCCGCTCCCCAAGCTCGGCTGGCGGCGGACGCGGGCGGCGCTGCTCTCGCCGGTCGTGTGGCGCCGGCGGGCGGTATTCCTGCTCGGCGCGATTGCGGTCGGCGGTGCCGCCGTCGGCTTCGCCAAGGGTGCCGATTTCGCCCAGTTGCTGTTCCGGCAGATGGCCGGGCAGTGGCCGCTGGCGCCGCTGCTGGTAACCCCGGTCGGGTTCGCGCTGCTCTCCTGGCTGACCAGGACCTGGTTCGACGGCGCCCAGGGCAGCGGCATCCCGCAGGCCATCGCCGCCCGCCGCAGCCGGGATGAGGTGCATCGCGGCGCATTGATGAGCGCGCGGGTGACGATCGGCAAGATCGTCTTCAC
>JAYSFH010000544.1:1972-3102 GCA_041913405.1 Dongia sp.
GAGGGGCCGACGGTCCAGGTCGGCGCCGCGATCATGTTCGCGATCGGACGGATCGGCGGCATCGGCCGCCAGCCGGGCCTCATCCTCGCCGGCGCCGCCGCCGGTGTCGCCGCGGCGTTCAACACCCCGCTCGCCGGCATCGTCTTCGCGATCGAGGAGATGGCGAAAGCCTTCGATCGGCGCATGAACGTGCTGGTGATCGCCTCGGTGGTGATTGCTGGGCTGACCAGCCTCGCGCTGATCGGAGACTACAGCTATTTCGGCCAGGTCTCGACGCATCTCGCGACCCTCGGCGACTGGAGCGCAGTTGCGGTTTGCGGCGTGCTCTGCGGCGGCCTTGGCGGCCTGTTCAGCCGGGGCGTGATACACTTGGCGACGTCGCGCGCCGGCTGGATCGGCTTGCTGCGACGGCATCGCACCTTGTTCGCCGCCGGCTGCGGATTGGCCGTTGCGGGCCTCGGGTTGCTGACCGATGGGTTTGCGACGGGAACGGGTTATGCGCCGACCCGGGCCGCACTCGAGACCGGCGCGCTGCAGCCGTTCTGGTACGCGCCAGCGAAGCTCATCTCGACGCTGCTGTCCTCGGTCAGCGGCGTTCCCGGCGGGCTGTTCTCTCCGTCGCTTTCGATCGGCGCCGCATTCGCCTCCATCATCCACGCCATCACGCCGGCGGTGGAGATCCAGGCGCTCTCGTTGCTGGCGATGGTGGCCTATTTTGCCGGCGTCGTGCAGTCGCCGCTGACCGCCTTCGTCATCGTGCTCGAGATGACCAACGACAAGGCGATGGCCATGCCGCTGATGGCGGCGGCGCTGCTGGCTGCCGGCGCCTCGCGGCTGGTTTGTCCCGAGCCGCTCTATCACGCGCTGTCCTACAGCTACGATCCGCCCGGGACCCGCGATGCATCTTGACAAGTCTTGGCTGGGTATTGCGCTAGGCTCGGCACCAGGAAGCAGGGGACCTCGATGCATTGGGTCGGCAGTCGCTCTTATGGCGTGACATTGGTCGCCTTGGCCGGCGTGCTTTGGAGCACGGGCGGTCTCTTCGTCCGCGCGCTGGAATCGCTTGATCTCTGGACCATGGTGGCCTGGCGATCGCTGTTTGCAGCCTTGGCCCTGGCTATGGTGATCGG
>JAYSFH010000545.1:0-3093 GCA_041913405.1 Dongia sp.
AAACGCTGACAACCGGTTGATCTGTCGAGCAGAATGCGCTTATTGGCCGGCGCCGCATTCTCGCTGGCGTAAAGGCCCTGTAAAGGTTCCGCCCGATTGGTTCGAAGTTTCGCGCGTGATCGTGGGCGCGGCACCGTTGTCCAACAGCAGAAGATTATAGCGAATTTAGCTCGCGGGCTCCAGCCTGGGCGCTTGCCGAATCGCGTTACTTGAATTCCAGCGCCGCGTCTTCCAGCCATTCCCAGACGTTGATGGCGAAGGTGCGCATGGCGTAGAGCTCGAAGCGCTGCGCGGCGGTGCAGTGGAGCAGGACCGGCGTATGGTGCAGGCCGGTCATCGCGAACTTGCCCGGCGTGTACACGCTCTCGTGCAGGTCGATCGGGATGCCCTTGCGCAAGACGTCGCGCGCGGCGCGGCCTTCGATCGAGATCCGCGTACGGCTGGAGGAGAGCGGGGTAACGATCGCCTTCCCCGCGAGCTTCACCGCGAGATCGTCATTCTCCGGTCCGACGAACCAGAAGCTGTGCGGGCCGGTGCGGAAGATGGTGCGGCCGTTGCTTTCGACCGCTTGATCGTTGGCCGTCGGCAAGGCGCCGGCGACGGCTGCGACATCGGCCTCGAAGCCGCCGAAGCCGGCGACCTGGGTCAGGGTGAAGTTGCGCACCTCGCCGAGCGTCAAGGCCGCCCAGGCGAAGGGATGCGCGGTGGCGAGCGCGGATCGCTTCTCAAGCATGGAGGCGCTTCCCTTCGGGGTCGATGAAATGCGGGCTGACGATCTTGGCGCGGGTCAGCTCGTTCTTCAGCGGGTAGGCGCAGAGGATCTCCTCGCCGATATGCTTCTGGCCGCCATTGTAGAGTGCCAGCGCGATGGTCTTGCCGAGCTCGACCGACCAGGTGACCGAGGTGATGTAGCCGCGGCCGTGACCCTTGATCTCGTCGTCCTTGGCGAAGAGGATCGCGCCGCCGCGCAGCCGCTTCTCCGGCTCCAGCAATTCGAGGCCGACCAGGCTCCAGCGCTCCGGCGCGTGGTAAAGCGGGCGCTGCCGGAGCTCCTTGCCGATATAGGGCTTCTCCTTGGCCGCCATCTTGCCGAGGCCGAGGTCGTCGAGCGTGTTGCGATGGTCGAGCTCGAGACCGGCGACATGGCCCTTCTCGATGCGCAGGCTGGCAAGGGCCTCCAGGCCGTAGGGCTTGATGCCGAGCGAGGCGCCGGTCTTCAGGAAATGCTCCCAGAGCGCGATGGCGAAATCCGCCGGCAGATGCACCTCGTAGGCAAGTTCACCGGAGAAGCTCAGGCGCAGCAGCCGCACCGGCGCGCCCTCGAAGGTGAAATCGAGGCAACCCATGTAGGGCAGCTTCGCATCGGAAACATCGATGCCGGGGAAGGCGAGCTCCAGCGCTTGGCGCGACTTCGGCCCGGAGACCGCCATGCCGGCCCATTCGTCGGTGAGCGAGGCGACATGGACCTTCAGGTCGGTCCATTGCGTCTGCAGCAGGTATTCCAGCCAGGACATGACCTCGCCGGCCTGGGCGGTCGTGGTGGTCATGTAGAACTGGGTCTCGGAGATGCGCGTGGTGGTGCCGTCGTCGAGCACGATGCCGTCGTCGTTCAGCATCACGCCATAGCGCGCCTTGCCGACCGGCAGCTTGGCGAAGCCGTTCACATAGACCCGATTCAGGAACTCAGCGGCGTCCGGTCCCTGCACGTCGATCTTGCCGAGGGTGGAGACGTCGGAGATGCCGACGCCGCGCCGCACCAGCTCCATTTCCTTGACGTAGGCCGTCTCCGGCGTGTCGCCCGCCCAGGTGTAATACCAGGCGCGCTTCCAGAGACCCGCATCGATGAAGACGCCGCCGTTGGCCGCGTGCCAGTCGTGCAAGGGCGAGCGCCGGGTCGGGCGGAAATGGCCGCCGATGGTGCGGCCGGCGATGGCGCCGAGCGACACCCCGGTATAGGGCGGACGGAAGGTGGTGGTGCCAGCCTGCTCCATGTGGAGACCACGCAGCTCGGCCATCTCGGCCAAGGCGATGATGTTCGAGGTCTTGCCCTGGTCGGTGCCCATGCCGAGCGTGGTGTAGCGCTTCAGATGCTCGACCGAGTGATAGCCCTCTTGATGCGCGTTCTTGATGTCCTTGGCGGTGACGTCGTTCTGGAAATCGACGAAGGCCTTGCCTTTCCGTTTGGGCGGCATCCAAGTCGGCACGATCGCATAGGCGCGGTCCTCGCCTGCGGCCGGCGCGATTGCCTGTGGCGCGACGCCGGCGGCTTTTGCGCCGGCTTCGGTGCCTTCGCGGATCGCGGCGTTGAGGCCGAAGGTGCCGAGCACCGCGCCGGCGCCGAAATGGCTGGGCGCGAAGCCACCCGGCACGAAGCCGACCACGCTTGCGTCATAGCGCGGCTTGATTCCGTTATGGCTGGTCAGATGCACGACCGGCGACCAGCCGCCGGAGACTCCGACCACGTCGCAGGTGACGGTGCGTTCTTCGGCGCCCTGCAGCACGGCATGGAGGGTGCCCTTGCCCTTTACATCGACCACCGATGTGCCGGTCAGGATCTCGACGCTGTTGCGGCGCTTGAGGTCGGCGGAAACCGTGTCGCGGCTGTCGGCGACCACGACCTCGATACCCTGGGCGGCGAGGTCGAAGGCGGTGGCATAGGCGGTGTCGTTGTTGGTGGCGATCACCGCACGGCCCGCCGGCGCCACGCCGAAGCGGTTGAGATAGGTCCGCACCGCCGAGGCGAGCATCACGCCCGGCCGGTCGTTGTTGGCGAAGACCAAAGGCCGCTCGATGGCGCCGGTCGCGAACACGATCGCCTTGGCCTGCAGCATGGTCAGGACCTGCCGCGCCTGGCCTTTGGCGGGGTCCGGCTGCCGGTGGTCGCGGCGCTCGACCAGCACCACGAGGTTGTCATCATAGAGGCCGATGGCGCTGGTATGCGTCAGCGCGCGGATGTTCGCGGCCTGATTGATCTGGGCCAGGCGCGCGTCCAGCCATTCCGCCTGCGCGGGTTCGGACAGCAGACCGCCGCCGAGAGCCGAATCCTGCTCGACCAGCACCACGCGGGCGCCGTCGCGCGCGGCACCCAGCGCC
>JAYSFH010000546.1:0-3086 GCA_041913405.1 Dongia sp.
CACCGGCACCATGCCTCGCGTGCGCGCCCGTCAAAGAAGAAAAGTTAGATTCTCTGTTAGACTCTAAGTTAGCGGTCGGATTCCGCTTGTCGGGCCAAAGACTTAACTGCGGTTCGTGCGCCCGAAGTCCCGATAGTGCTGCGCCCGAAGTCCCGATACCCTTTGCGCCCGAAGTCACGAGTGTTTCCACACCCTTTTCAACAGGCACTTTGGACGCACCGAGAGGCTGGATTTGCAGCAGCTCGCGGCGGCCTTCGCGGTAGATTTCGAGGCGGTAGCCGAGCAGCGATTGCCTGGAGGCGATGCGGCGCAGGTCGAGCGCGAAATCGGAAATCCGCGCCATGGAGCCGGATTTCTGGTGAAGGTGCGCGACCTCGAACAGCCAGCCGTGCGGCTGGTGGCCGGCATGTTTGCGGGCGACGCGGTACAGCCAGCGCTCGATGCCGCCGGTCAGGCGGAAGTAGGCCGGGTCGATCGCCAGCACCAGCGAACGGTCGGTGACGCCGCGATAGAACCAGTCCGGCAGGACGAATTCCATGCCCTCGACGCGGCCGTCGCGGGTGGTCAGCTCCTCCCATTCGTTGATCCAGGAGAATTGATGCCGCCGCCAATGCTCGCCCTGCCGGATCGTCGTGCGGATGGAGGTCGATTGCAGGCGGATGAGCGCGTTCTTCAGCAGGCGATATTCCCGCGCGCCGGTGGCGCGGTCGATAGCCATGAGGAGCTGGTAGGGCGTGAAGCGGAAGAAGCGCGAGGTACGTAGGCCGTTGTTCTCGGCCGCGACGATCTGCGAGGCGGCCCAGATCAGCACGTCGGCGTCCCAGATGGTCGCCATGCCGCAATCGGCCCCGGCGAACACCTCGACGCGGACGCCGGAGGATTCGTAGAGGATCGGCGCGGTGCGCTTGGCCTTGGCGAGCGAGAAGAACGGGCGTTCCATCAGGTCGCGTTGGTCGCGGGGCGCGGCGTCGCCGGTCGCAACCACGAAGGGGTCGAGCCGGCTGCGCTCGCTGGAATCGCGGGAGTGCGCGTCGGCGGGGTTATGATCTTCGTCGCGCAGCATTCAGCACTCGCCCCGCTCTTGCGGCGTCAGAGGGCGGGCCGGAAAGACCGTGCCGGCGGTGGTGTCGCGGGTGGATTTGCGCGAGCCGATCTCGGTCCAGGCTTCGAGATCGCGCACGGTGTAGAGGACGCGACCGCCGACCTTGCGATAGGTCGGGCCAGTGCCATAGGTGCGGTGCTTTTCAAGGGTGCGGATGGAAATGCCGAGGAAGCGCGCGGCTTCCTGTGTGCGCAACAGGCGCGGCGGCATGTCCGCGGTCGAGCGGATGGCCATAGATCACCTCTGGTTCGTCGATGGATGCGCGCTGCCGTCGTGGCGGCGGGCTATGGCGAACCATGGCGAGGGATCGGCGGCCGGTAGCGTGCCGCATTTGCGCTTATGCGCTGGCGGCACCCCTTCGGCATATGATGGGAATGTTGGCGAACAACCGCACGGCGCTGGGTCCGGCGGTAGCTTAAGGTCGGCCGACTACCTCGGCCCGGAGCCTTTTTTCAGCAATTCTCCGGGCTCGATCTCAAGAGCATCGGCAATCTGGCCGAGAACCGTCACACTGGCGGATACGTCACCGCGCTCGATGGCCCCGACATAACGCATACTCAGGCCCGCCCGGTCGGCGAGTTCTTCCTGCGTCAGCTTCTTGTCATGACGTATCTGACGCAGATTCCTCGCCATGATCTCCTTAAGATCCATGGTGAGAGGGGAACCAGCATGGGAACGATCATTCTAGGAACGATCGTTCCTATTCGTGTCGAGGCATGGTATTCATGATGTTTGCCGGAGTTGCTTCGGCGTCTTCAGTCCAAAGGACAGAATTGATGCGCGGGCCGCCTCAGCTTGATCCAGATGTCGAAGATGAGGCCCCCAATGGGCCAGACATCACCGCTTACGACGAACAGCATTACGTCACCTACTTGCGCCTACTGGATGCGAACCGCGACGGTGCGGACTGGCGAGAGGTGGTACGGATCGTCCTGCACCGTGATCCTGTCGCCGAGGAAACGCGCAGCCGACATTGCTGGGAAACCCATCTGACCCGCGCGCAATGGCTGTCGAAAGCAGGCTATCGGCGTATTCTGGAACAGGCTGTCGCGAGCGCGATGCAGGGTCGAGGAACGTCATCCCTGCGGTGATTTGATCGGATAGTGAAGCAATAGCCGATAGCCGCCGCGCATCATTTTGATGCCGTGAGCAACAAGGCGGCGAGCCTTGTTCTTTTGCGGCCCGATCTCCCAATCCTCTTTCGTCCCCTCAAATCCGAGCAGCACTTCGGCGATGGCGCGATAGCTCTCGCCGCGCAGCCGCGCGTCCAGCGCACGCAGGGAAAGGATATGCCACTGCCGAAGCTGGGATGGCATCGCACGGAAATCGGAGCCAGGTGGACGGCCATTGATTGCGCGCCAGAGGCGGCGAGCAGCATGGGCGCGCAGTTCCAGAAAGGAATCCATCGGCAGGGACGCGGCGTAGAAAGCGGCAGCGTCGGGAACGGCTTGGGGAAGCCAGAACTGGTGCGCAACGCCATCGACCTGCCAGATACCGTGCCAGCCATCGGACGCCTGGCGCAAATCGAGGCCGTCGAGATGCGCCAGCGTCACGATCGGCTCCGTTTCGCCATGCCGATGCTGCACCGGAGAGAGCAGCACGGCTTGCGGCTGAAGGCTCGGAATCCAGAATAGAGATTGCTGATCCGATGGCGTTTCAGGGTCGGTCGGAAAATCGCAACCCCCAGCGCTGCACGAAGGCTTCCAGGCGCTCCGGGTCTGGCTCGCGCAATCCGGCGATTGCCTGAAACTCGCGACGGTAATCGTCGTGTCGGCGAAGATATTCCCAAGCGAAACCGGCAGCGGGGATGCTTTTGGCAAATCTGTATGCCGCCGGAGAACGCCAGTCGATGCTCAGCATGGCGTTACCTCTCTATACCGGACACGCAGAACAATGCCCGGACAGAGAGCGTCCAATACAAGTCGAAATAATTGTAGCCGCACTATCCAGATAACTGGAGCGTGTAACGCGATCAATCTATTGG
>JAYSFH010000547.1:0-3084 GCA_041913405.1 Dongia sp.
CGTAGGTGTCGTCCAGCGCCTGGTCGCCGACATAGTACAGTTCCAGGTGCTCCAGCGTGCGGTCGACGCCGACCGGTTCCAGGCGCACGCAGAAGAAGTGATCCTGGTGGACGCCGAGCAGGACGTTCGGGAACAGGGCGGCGTATTCCGCGCCACCGCGGAACTGGCTCGGCAGATCGGGGAAGTTCGGCAGTGCCTCGCCGGACTCGGTCAGTTGCGGCCGGTAGACGCGGCTGCCCTGCCCGGCGAAGGAATCCCATTCGTTGATGTTGTAGTGGTCCTCGAGCCGCGAATAAGAGTTCAGGGCCGGGTGCACCCAGGGCAGATGGTAGGCCTCGCAATAGTTCTCGACCGCGAGCTTCCAATTGCAGTTCACGTCGAAGGTCGATGACGAGTCCGCGCCGGAATGCCGGATCAGGCTTTGGTCGAACATCGACCAGCGCTCGGCGAGCGGCGCGATATAAGCTGAAAAATCCGGCGCTTGGCCGCTGACATTCACGAAGACCATGTCGAACCAGACGGCGGTCCGCACGGCGCGCAACCCATGCTGCGATTTGTCGAAGCCGTCGCAGCGGTTGACGTTGGGGCCACCGATGAATGGCGTTGCTTTTAGTTTACCTTCAAGGTCATAGGCCCAGGAGTGATAGGGGCAGCGTAAGACCGCGCCGACATGGCAGGGCTCGGTGACGAGCTGGGCGCCGCGGTGGCTGCAGACATTGTGGAAGACCCGGATCTCGCCCTTGGTGTCGCGCACCAGCACCAGCGGCAGGCCGAGCAGGCTGAGCGGCAGCACGTCGCCGGGCTTGGCCACGTCCTTGCCGAAACCGATGCAGGCCCAGCCGGCCTCGTAGAGCCGCGCCCGCTCGAAAGCCAGGAAGTCGGGATCGGTGTAGCAGGCGTTGGGCAGCGCCTTGGCGGCGGCGGTCTCGGAGAGGACGGCGGTCAGCCGGTTGCGGAAGGCCGGCGCGGTGAAGGCTGAGAGGTCGCCCATGCTGTTCTGCCTCACGTCAGGTCGTTGGGTGGGTCGAGTTTCGCCGCGGTCCGGCCGGCCGTCTCCCCGCTTCGCGACGTCAGGATGGCGCGCCGAGATAAGGCCGCCGGGCGACATAGTCCTCCAGCACCAGGAAATGCGTCACCAGCTCGCCATCGTCGGAGAGCGGGCAGATCACCCATTCATAGCTGGTGGTGCCGACCCGCATCAGGGTGTCGTCGGTGCGGCCGAGAACCGGTGCGCGCGTCTCCACCACGCGGCGATAGAGGCCGAGCGTCCGCTCGACATCCGCGGCGTCGGGGTAGATCTCGGTCACCCATTTGCCGCCGAGCTCGATCCCAATCGCCGCCGCCACCTCCGTGCCGGCGATCCGGTAGTACAGGCGATCCGGATCGCGGTGCCATTCCGCGACCAGAATGTTCCTCAGCAGGGTCCAGATCATCGTCGGATCGATCTCCTGCCGCCGCGGCATCAGCCGCGCGCCGCGGATCGCGTTCCAATAATCCAGCAGGCGCGCCACCTTCTCGGACCGGCTTTCCTCCAGTGCGATGAAGTTGTATCGCCCGGCTTTCTGGCTGCCAGACGACTGAGGCTGGTCCGATCCCAAGCTGCGCGGTCCCCCAAGGCAGGCATGGCGCACATCGGGCGCCGCTCTACCGGCAATCAGGATAATGCACCCCGGAGTGACCCGCCACAGCGGCAGCAGCCCGGGCGTGCAATTCGGGCATCAGATGGGCTTCTCGCCGAGCCCGGGGATGTCGGCCAGCTTGTCCTCGAACTGGTGCACCCAATGGACCGTGCGCGGAAAGGCCCAGGCCGGCTCCGCCGCCGGCCGGCGCGGCGCGCTCAGCCAGTCGAGTAGCCTTTTTCCGTCATCGCCTTTCGCGTCCCGCCGGAACTTCATATAGCCGTCCGCAACGGCCGCAGCGCGACCGGCCGGCACATGCGCTTCAATCGCCGCGCGAATATGGTCGAGGTTGCGCTCCGCGAAATGTGCCGCCTTGAGGTCGGCGGCGATCGCTTTCTCCTCATCCGGTGAGACGATGCCGGCATGGCGCAGGTCGCGGAGCGTGTACCGGATACTGATCATCGGCTCGGAGAGCGGCATGTAGTCCAGAGCGTCGATCGCGTGGGTGACGCAGACCTCGTCGTCATCGGCGATCGAGGCGCGACGGTAGAGCCGGTAGATATTGCCGATCCCGCGCATGCCATAGGGCGCAAGCTCCGCCGCCCGGAGCGCCCCGGTGCTGGCGGCGCCCACCACTTCGGCGCCCTTGGCGATCACGAACATGATCTCCTTGTGCCAGACCGAAGGCGTGTTGCCGAAGAAGCCATCGATGATGCCGATGCGGCGATAGCCGTGCTCGAAGGCGCGGAAGACGGAGCCCAGCGCCGCCGGGGGCAGGAAGTCGATCTGCGGATAGGCCTTCTTGGGCACGCGAGTCGGACCGACAAAGACACAAGACTCGTTCACGACTCCACCCCCGACACCGGCCGCACCCCTTGGTTTTTCGCAATCTGCCACGCTCCCGCGGACGGCACGACCCAGAATCCGCCTTGCGCGTTCCAGTGGCATGACACCTGCGAAGGGTCTCGATGCCTAGCGGTGAGACGGCAGTTCCTGCCGGTGAAGGGAACGCGTCGCGCCGCTGGGAGCACGTTGCCATTGCGGGAATGAATCCCCACAAACGGCACTTAGTCCTGACGCAACTTCGCCGCGCATTAGGGAAGACCCGTATTGCGATGCGTTGTGGCCCAAGTTAAGGTTAAGCGTGCGTTAAGCTTAACTACGTGCGTTTACAAAGCGTTAACGTTGGAGGGTGGGACTATGCGTTCATTGGAAGAACTTCTGCACTCGCGGCAGAAAGCTGGCATTGCGATCCATCGGGCTCTGCAGGGCCTCGGTGCTTCGGCGGCGCGCGACGACGATGAGCGCGCTGCGGTTTCCGTCTTCGCCCGCGATGACGACGAGCGCGCTGCGCTCTCCGTTTTCGCCCGCGACGACGACGAGCGTGCGGCGGTCTCCGTCTTCGCCCGTGACGACGACGAGCGTGCGGCGGTCTCCGTCTTCGCCCGTGACGACGACGAGCGTG
>JAYSFH010000548.1:0-3084 GCA_041913405.1 Dongia sp.
AGCATCAAGGATGCGGAGCGCACCTACTCGCTGATGATCCACCTCTCCAAATCTCTCGGCGTGAACTGCACCTTCTGCCACAACGCCCAGGCCTTCACCAACTGGCAGACCAGCACGCCGCAGCGCGTGACCGCCTGGCAGGGCATCCAGATGGTGCGCGATCTCAATCAGAACTACCTGATGCCGCTGGCATCGACGCTGCCGGCGGACCGCCTGGGCCTGATGGGCGACGGACCGAAGCTGGATTGCATGACCTGCCACCAGGGCGTCAACAAGCCGCTCTACGGCGTCAACATGGCCAAGGATTACCCCGAGCTCCAAGCCAATCCGTAAGGCCGAAGCGGCGGTTGACGCTCACCGCCAACTCCCCGAAATTGCGCAATGCGGCGCCATTGCCGGAGCCGCATCGTTGGCCGGTGGAAGTCGGGGGGAGTGCGGTGGAGCAGGGACTGGCAGACCGGATGCAGCACCGCACGCGCGCGCTGCATGGCGCGGCCGAGCGGTCCGGCATCGTCGCGCGGATGATCGCGGGGACCATCGACCGGCCGGGTTACCGGCTCTATCTCCAGAATCTGCTACCCGTCTATCGCAGCCTCGAGACGGCCTTGGAACGGCGCCGAGAGGAACCGGCGATTGCGCATGTCTACCGACCGTCGCTGTTCCGCAGTGCTGCGCTCGCCGGCGACATCGCCGCGCTGGGTGGCGATGCGCTGGAGACGTCTGCGGTCCTGCCGCCCGCACGCGCATTGGCCGAACGGATCGAGCGCCTGGCCGATCTTGACGGCGGCGTCGGTCTGATTGCCCATGTCTACACCCGCTATCTCGGCGACCTGAACGGCGGCCAGATCCTGGCGCCGCGGCTGCAGAAGGTGCTCGGGCTCGACGAAACCGCACTCCGCTTCCACCGATTCCCCGAACTTGAGGCTCCGGGCGAAACGGCACGCGCCTATCGCGCGGCTATCGACCGCGCCGGCGCCGCACTCGTGGATGCCACGCCGGTGGTCGAGGAGGCGGCGATCGCCTTTCAGTTCAACATCGAAGTTTCGCGTCACGTGGATGCCGCGGTGATCCAATCCTGACCGCGTGCCGTAGCGAACAGCGCGCGGTTGCGCGCAGATTGCAAGAAACCTTTCGCAAGATTCCTTTCGGGAGAAGCGCATCATGGTCAAGTCAACAGTCGGGTTCGTCGGTCTCGCCGCCCTCGCCATCGCATTCGCCGGCGAGGCGCAGGCGGTCACCGGCGATGCCGCGGCCGGTCAGAAGGTGTTCAACAAGTGCATGGCGTGCCACACGCTGGAAGCGGGCAAGAACAAGATCGGACCCAGCCTGCAAGGCGTGATCGGAAGGACCGCAGGGACCGCAGAAGGGTTCAACTACTCCGAAGCGATGAAGAAGGCCGGCGCCGGTGGCCTGGTCTGGAACGAAGCGACGCTGGACAAGTACCTGTCGGGGCCGAAGGTCCTGGTTCCCGGCAACAAGATGCCGTTCCCCGGGCTGCCGAAAGAGCAGGATCGCGCCGATGTCATCGCCTATCTGAAGTCCATGATGAAGTGACCGGCAGGCCGCGCCGGACATCCCGGGGTCAGCGGCGCATGCGCCGCATCAGATCCGCGAGATGCGCGAGCAGCGCGGCCGTGAGCCAGAACAGCATCCAGGCGGGGGCCGCGCCGGACAGCGCGGCCCTCAGCGCCAGCAGCAGGCATGCGCCCGAGAGCAGGTTGAAGAGGATGTCGAACCCGGCCGTGCCGCGTCCGCGCCGTGCCCGCAGCATCTGCAGGAGCACGAACTCCGCGGCCACCAGGCAAAGGATGGCATCGATCAGGTGCGGGCCGGCGAGCAGCGCCGCCATCAGCCGAAAGGGCCGTTGAGCTGGACGATGACCCAGTTCAGGTAGCCGGCGAAGGCGACCCACAGCAGATAGGGCAACAACAGCCACCCCGAGATCCGCGCCGAACGCCCGAGCACGATCATCATCGCCAGGATCGAGAGCCAGAACGGGACGACTTCGATCAGCGCCCAGTCCGGCCGCTGCAGCCGGAAGAACAGCAGGCTCCAGCCCACATTGAAGATCGAGTTGACGACGTTGAGCCCGAGGATCGCAAGCCGCGTGGCCGGGCTCCGCGCCTTGATCCACGCATAGCCGTTGGCGGTTGCGACCAACGCGAAGATCGCGGTCCAGACCGGCGCGAACAGCCAGCCGGGTGGCTGCCAATCCGGTTTGCGCAAGGCGTAGTACCAGGGCGTGAGGTCGGTCATCAGACCGCCCAGCATCTCGACGGCGACCGCGGCCGCCGCCGCGACGAGGAGCGGTTTCCAGATCGGCAGACGGCGTGCGGTCATGAGGGCGAAACCAGGTTCAGGAGATGCGCCATGTCCTTGAAGAAGATCCGAACGTGCGCCAATGGGTCGGCCCGCGCCAGTCGCTTGTGCATGTAGGACTGCCAGGTCAGGCGCTGCACGTCGGGATCGCGGCAGATGCTGACGAAGCGCTCGCGCCGCCGGTCGCTGACATACCAGAACCGTTGCATCATGCCGAGGATCCAGAAGACGCGGCCATGCGCCTTCATGAACCGCCGCCTTGCACCCGCAAGAGCGCGGGCTCGCCCCGTCGCCAGGAACTCCTCGACCGCGTCCGCCGCCAGGCGGCCGCCGGACATCGCATAATAGATGCCTTCGCCGGAGGCCGGCGCCACCACGCCGGCGGCATCGCCGGCGAGCACGACGTCGCGGCCGTTGTCCCAGCGTCGCAGGGGATGCAGCGGGATCGGCGCGCCTTCGCGCCGGATGGTTTCCATCCCGGCGAGGCCCGCTGCTTGGCGCAGCCGGCCCACGGATTCGCGCAGGGCGAAGCCCTTCACGGCCGAGCCGGTGCCGACGCTGGTGCAGGCGCCGTGCGGAAAGATCCAGCCGTAGAAATCCGGCGAGATGCCGCCCTGGTAATAGACGTCGCAGCGCCGCCCGTCGAAGCCGCCGGTGCCGTCCGCCGGCGACCGCACAATCTCATGATAGGCGAAGACGAACTTCATCCGGTCGGCGCCGCGGATCTCCTGGCGCGCAACAGCGGAGTTGGCACCGTCGGCACCG
>JAYSFH010000549.1:0-3080 GCA_041913405.1 Dongia sp.
GAGGAG
Source organism: Dongia sp. (assembly GCA_041913405.1). GTDB lineage: Bacteria > Pseudomonadota > Alphaproteobacteria > Dongiales > Dongiaceae > Dongia. The sequence goes on from JAYSFH010000549.1 coordinate 7, forward strand.
AGCTCGCGGCCGACCATCATGCGCACGATGGCGGCGGCGTTCACCTCACCCTTGTCGAGGGTGCCGACCAGCAGGCCGTCGCGCAGAACCGAGACCCGGTCGGCGAGCTCATAGACTTCGCTCATCCGGTGGCTGATGTAGACGATGGCGATGCCTTCGGATTTCAGCTGGCGGATGATCGCGAACAGGCGATCGGCCTCGCGGGCGGAGAGCGCGGTGGTCGGCTCGTCCATGACCAGGATGCGCGGGTGTTCCGACAGCGCGCGGGCGATCTCCACCAGCTGGCGCTCAGCCAGCGACAGAGTCGCAACCCGCGCGGCCGGGCTGAACGGCGCGTTCAGGCGTTCGAGCAGCGGCTTCACCGCGGCTTCCATCGCCCGGCGGTCGATCAGGCCGAGGCGGCTTTTCTCATCGCCGAGGAAGACGTTCTCGGCGACCGTGAGATTGGGGGCGAGCGAAAGCTCCTGGTAGATGACGGCGATGCCGTGGCGGCGGCCGGCCAGGGGACCGTCGATGGTCACCGGCTTTCCCTGGAGGCGGATCTCCCCGCCGGGATCGGCCTGGTACGCGCCGGAGAGAATCTTCATCAGGGTGGATTTGCCGGCGCCGTTCTCGCCCATCAGCGCGTGGACTTCGCCGCGATAGAACGTGCAGGAGACGTCGGTCAGCGCCCGGATCGCCCCGAACGTCTTGCCGATCCCACGCATTTCCAGCTCGGGTGCCTCACCCGCAGCCGCCACTGACCCTGGGGCCGTCCCTGACAACGCCGCTCCTCCGCCCGGTCTTTACTTCTGAATTTTCTTATTCGACTTTTGAAATAGAAACTTCCGTATCGAAAGCGCTTTGTCAAGCATCGGGAGAAATGAGGCTTTTCAAAGCCTTCGCGGTTGGCTTGACCGGGTCTCCGACTTTCGATTTGATCGCGGCGATGAGCAATCCGGCTGCCTTCCCCGATTCCCCTGCTTCCGCTGCCGGCGAATCTTCCGGTTCCGAAGCCCGGCGGCAGCAATTGCTGGATTTCGTACGGCACCACGAGTTCGCGCGGATCCAGGATCTGGCGCGCCAGCTCGGCGTCTCCGAAGTCACCGTGCGCAGCGACATCGACATCCTGGCCCGCGCCGGCGGCATCCGGCGGGTGCGCGGCGGCGCCATGCGCGTGGTTGAGGCGGTGCCGGAGGTCGTCTACGAGGCGCGGGTCTCCTCGCACCAGCGCGAGAAGCGCGCGGTCGGAATGGCGGCGGCGGCGATGCTCTCCTCCGGCGACAGCGTGATCCTCGACGTCGGCACCACGGCGATGGCGGTGGCCGACGCGATCGTCGACCGGCAGGATCTCACCAACCTCACCGTCTTCACACCGGGGCTCAACATCGCGCTCGCCCTGGAGCGCGCGATCCCGCGGATCGAGGTGGTGGTGACCGGCGGCACGCTCCGGCCGCAGCAGCATTCCCTGGTCGGGCCGAACAGCACGCTGATCCTCGATCAGATCCGCGCCACCTTCGGCTTCCTGGGCTGCAACGGCATCGATCCGTCGCATGGCATCGTGGGGTTGAGCCTCTCCGACGTCGCCTTGAAACAGGCGATTCTGCGTGCCTCACGCACCAGCGTGATCGTGACCGATGCCAGCAAGTTCGCGCAGACCTCGCTGGTCCGGGTCTGCGGCTTCGAGGACATCGACATGGTGCTGACGGCTGGCGCGCCCGACCCGATCTCGGTCGAGGCGGTGCGCGAAGCCGGCACCGAGGTGCGGATACTCTCGGCCGACTGACTAGCGGTGCACGCCGATGTAGCGTTCGAGCGGGACCGGGTCGGCGGCGAGATCGGCGGCCGGCGCCTCGTGCTGGATGACGCCGTTCTCGATCAGCGCGATGCGGTCGCAGATCCGGAGCGCCGATTTCACCTGCTGCTCGACCAGCAGGATCGCCACGCCCTGCTCGCGGAGCGCCGCGACGGTGTCGAGGATGCGGTGGGTGACGGCGGGAATCAGGCCCTCGCTCGGCTCGTCGAGCAGCAGCACTTTCGGCTGGGCGCAGAGTGCGCGGGCGACCGCCAGCATCTGCTGCTCGCCGCCGCTCAAGGTTCCTGCAGCCTGCGAAAGACGCTCGCGCAGGATCGGGAAGAGATCGAGGACCTTCTCCGCCTCTGACTGCGGTGCGTCCTTGACCAGCAAGCCCATGCGCAGGTTCTCGGCGACGGTGAGCTCGGCGAAGAGGCGCCGGCCCTGCGGCACATAGGCGATGCCGCGCCGCGGGATCGTATGAGCCGGCAGGCCGATGATCTCGACGCCGTCCAGCAGCAGCGAGCCGGAGCGTTTCGGCACCAGGCCCATGATGGTTTTGAGGAGCGTGGTCTTGCCGGCGCCGTTGCGGCCCATCAGGCCGAGAATCTCGCCGGCGGCCAGGCTGAGCGAGACTTCGTTCACCGCTTTCACGGGACCGTAGGCGCCGGTGATGCCCTTGAGCTCCAGCATCAGTCCCCCAGATAGGCCTGTTGCACGGCGGGATGCTGCTCGATCTCGGCCGGTGCCCCTTCGGCCAGGATCGCGCCGCGGTCCATCACCGTCACCCGGTCGGCCAGCTCGAGCACGACTTTGAGATTGTGTTCGATGAACAGGATCGTCGTGCTTTGCGCGGTCTTGCGGATCAAGTCGCAGAACGGCGCGATGTCGCCCGGCGCCAGGCCTTGGGTCGGCTCATCGAGGATCAGCAGCGAAGGTTTCAGCGCCAGGCCCATGGCGATCTCCAGCAGGCGCTGGTGGCCGTAGGGCAGCTCGCCGGCGATGCGTTCGGACTCGCCGGTGAGGCCGACCGCCGCCAGGGCATCATCCACCGCCGCATTGAGCAACGCTTGCGGCAAGGCGAAGCGATGGCCTTGCGTTCGGGTCAGATGCCGCTGTGCCGCCAGTGCGACGTTGTCGCGGCAGGTGAGGCGCTTGAACACGCTGGTGATCTGGAACGTGTAGACGATGCCGCGGGCGACCCGATCCCAGGGCTGCATCCGCGTGATGTCGCGACCGTCGAACGCCACGCTTCCGGCACTCGGCAGCACGCGGCCGCAGATCATGCCGACCAAAGTGG
>JAYSFH010000550.1:0-3073 GCA_041913405.1 Dongia sp.
CTGAGCCTCGGCGGCATCGCCGTCGCCGTCGCGGCCGGCAGGACCATCCCCGATCTCCACCGGCCCGGCAACATGTCGACGCTGCTGATGGCGGTGGTCGTGTTCTCCGCGATCATGTTCGGGCGCACCGTCGCGACCATCACCTCGGTGCTGGCGTTCCTGGCCTACAACTTCTTCTTCCTCGATCCGCTGCTCGACTTCCACGTCGCGCATGTGGTCGACCTGGTCACGCTGATGGTGTTCCTGATCGTGGCGATCGCGATCGGCTCGCTGGCCGGCACCGTGCGCGAGCAGGCGCAGGCGGCGCAGGACCGGATCAAGGCGATGCGCGCGCTCTACGATTTCGCCAGTCGGCTCGGCGCCACCTTCCGGCGCGACGACCTGGTCCATGCGGTCGCGATCCACGCCAACCGCGTCGCCGACCACCAGGCCATGGTGATGCTGGCCGACGGCGACGAGCTGGTGATCAGCCATGCCTGGCCGCCGGAGGACAGTCTGGAGCCCAGCGGCTGGGCGGCGGCGCGCTGGGCGCGCGAACATGCCGAGCCGGCCGGCTTCGGCACCGACACCCTGCCGACCGCGGAATGGCATTTCCGCCCGATCCGCACCAAGGATTCGATCGTCGGGGTGGTCGGCATCCGGCGCAAGGGTGAGGAACGCGCGGCAAGCGGCGAGATGCTGCGCACCCTCGACGCGGTGCTCGACCAGGCCGCGGTGGCGATCGAGCGCATCGACTATGCGGAGGAGGCGGCCACGGTCGAGGCGCTCGATGCCACCGACCGGCTGCGCGGCGCGCTGCTCTCCTCGGTCTCGCATGATCTCCGCACGCCGCTCACGGCGATCCTGGGCTCGGTGACCACGCTCCGGCAGCAAGGGGACCAGTTGAGCGAGAGCGGGCGAAAGGACCTGCTGGCCACGATCGAGGAGGAGGCGGACCGGCTGGATCGCTTTGTCGGCGATCTTCTCAACATGACGCGGCTGGAATCCGGCGCGCTGGAGACCAAGGCGGACTGGATCGACGTCGCCGACCTGGTCGATTCCGCGATCCGCCGGGCGGCGCGCCGGCCGCATGCGGACCTGCTCAGCCGGAAGGCACCGAACGACCTGCCGCTGATCCGTGCCGATTTCGTCCTGCTGGAGAACGTGCTGATGAACCTGATCGACAATGCGCTGAAGCATGCCGAGGGCGCGACGCGGATCGAGATCGCGGCCGGTCGCCGCGACGGCCGTGTCGAGATGTCGGTCACGGATGACGGGCGCGGCGTCGCCGCCGAAGATCTGCCGCATCTCTTCGACAAGTTCTACCGGGCCGGCCAGGCAGATCCCAGGCGGGCCGACGCCGGCAGTGCGGGTGCCGGCCTCGGACTTTCGATCTGCAAGGGGCTGGTCGAGGCGATGGGCGGCGAGATCACGGTCCTCAGCCCGACCGAGATCGGGCGCGGGGCGCGGTTTGCCGTCTCCTTCCCGGTCCCGGCCCAGCCGGCACCGGCCAGTGCGATCGGGGCCGAAGCATGAGCGACACCGCCCGCGTCCTGGTGGTCGATGACGAGCCGCAGATCCTGCGCTTTCTCCGCGCCAGCCTCGGCGCCAGCGGCTTCGCCGTGATCGAGGCCGAGACCGGCGCGGAGGCGCTGAAGCGCGCCGCGGCCGATGCCCCGGAAATCATTCTGCTCGATCTCGGCCTGCCGGACATGGATGGCAAGGACGTGATCAAGGCTCTGCGCGAATGGTCCGAGATCCCGATCATCGTGCTCTCGGCGCGGGCGCGCGAGGCGGAGAAGATCGAAGCGCTCGACCTCGGCGCCGACGACTACGTCAACAAGCCGTTCGGGGTCGGCGAGCTGCTGGCGCGGCTGCGCGCCGCCTTGCGGCATCGCCTCAGGCAACAGGGGGCGACGCCGGTGGTGAAGGCCGGCGATCTCAAGATCGACATCGCGCGCCGCAAGGTCACCCGCGCCGACGCCGAGATCCATCTGACGCCCAAGGAGTTCGACCTGCTGCGGCTGCTGGCCCAGAATGCCGGCAAGGTGGTGACCCATCGGCAGTTGCTGCAGGCGGTGTGGGGGCCGGCGCATCTCGAGGACACGGCCTATCTCCGCGTCTTCATCGGCCAGGTCCGGCGCAAGATCGATTCCGACGACGGCACCGCATCGCTGATCGAGAACGCGGCCGGCGTCGGCTATCGGTTGCGGGATGACGATTAGAGCTTGAGCGCGACGCCCCAGTCGATCGGATCGGGCTGGGGCCCGAGCGGCCCGTAATCCTCGATCGAGATGCATTGGCGGATCTCGCCGTCGACCTTGAGCGGGAACAGGCCCATCCAGACCAGGCGCACGAGATCGCGGTCGGTGGGCCAGTGGTAGGCTTCGATAACCGCTTGGCCGGTCTCGCGGCAATGCGCATAGCAGCGCTGGATGCCTCCGACCACGGTGCGAAACTCGCCGGTCGCGAACTCATCGAGATGACGGCCGGTGATGTTGAGGCCGGTCATCTCATCGACCTTGGTGCCGGTCAGGCGATAGCGCACCCGGAACGGATGGTCCTCGAACTGGATGACGAGAAGATAGGGCAGCAGTTGCAGGATCGCGGCCGGATCGAGCAGGCTGCGCTCCGGCGCCGCCCCGCCGCCGAGGCTCAGCCAATATTCCGCCAACTGCCGGACTCGTTCCGGCGTTCCCTGCGGGATCTGCCGGATGGCGTCGTTCACGGCTGCGCCCGCGGCAGGCGCAAGGCGCGGTCCGGATCCGGCCGGTTGTCGCCGTAGTTCCGCCAGTAGGATCCGGCAGCATTCTCGCGCCGCTCGAAATCCCAGGGTGCGACGCGGCCCCGGGTCAGCGCCGCGTGGATCAGGCGCCGCCGGCGCTGGCTGGCCAGCACCGCCGCGCGCAAGCCGGCGAGATCCCAGCGCCGACGCACTTCGTCGCGAAGCGCACGGCCCTGCTCGCCGTCGGCGATATTCTGCCGCTCCAGCGGATCCGCGGCCAGGTCATAGAGGTAGCTGCCCTCGGCCTCGGAATGGATGAACTTCCAGTTCTCGCGGCGGAGCATGATCAGCGGGTGATCGTAGCCTTCG
>JAYSFH010000551.1:0-2806 GCA_041913405.1 Dongia sp.
TGGGCACAGATCTTGGCGCCGCTCTGGCCGAACCAGAGGAACTCCACCGGCGCCAGCTGCCAGTCCACGCCGGCATGCGGCGGGGCCGGCGCCGGATCGTTGGCCGTGGTCGAGGTGACGTGACACGTGGAGCAAGGGATCAGTTCCGCGCCGATGCGGCTTTCACCGCCATGGATGTTCATGCCGTGAACCCGAGGCTTGGTCTCGCCGGCCGGCGTCCAGATCGGCACGGCGTTCGCATCGACATGGCAATTGGCGCAGCGTGGGTGGGTCACAACGGCTTCGATTCTTTTCCAGGCCTCCAGCCCCTCCGTGCGGCTGACACTGCCAGCCGGCAATGCGTCACTCGACTCGCCTTCGGCCAGTGCCATTCCCACGAAGGTCGCGACGATCGGCGCTGCGATCGCCAGGCAGATCAGAGACATACGCATGGCCGTCCTCACACGAAGTCGATGAGCTTGTTGAACGGCATTTCGCGAATGCGCTTGCCGGTCGCGGCGAAGATGGCATTGGCGAGGGCGGGTGCCGCAGGTGGCACGGGCGGCTCGCCCAGGCCCCTGACCGTGTAGTCGTTCTCCAGCCCGCGCACTTCGATCACCGGGCACTGATACATGCGCATGCCTTCGTGATGATTGTAGTTGGTCTGCTGAACCGCCCCATTGGCATAGGTGAGTTCGCAGTTCATCGCATGGCCGAGGCCCCAGACGATCGAGCCCTGGACGTTGTTCTCGAAGTTGACGGGATCCACCACCTTGCCGACATCGGCCGCCACCCAGACCTTGTCGATCTTGATGCCGGCATCGGTCATGGTCACTTCGACGATCTCCGCCACCGCGGTGCCGAAGGATTCGACGAAGGCGACACCGCGACCCTTGCCGTTCCCCAGCGGGCCCTTCCAGTCGGCCATTTCGCCGACCGTCTCCAGGAGCTTGCGATAGATCGGGATCTTGCAGAGCTCGATGCGCGCCTTCAAGGGATCGAGCCCCGCGGCGTGGATCAATTCATCGATGAAGCTCTCGGTGAAGAACCCATTGGCCGAGGCGCCGACCGACCGCCAGGTGGTGCAGGGCGAAAGCCCCTGCACCTCGTAGCTCGCCGAGCGGTAGTTCGGGATGTCGTAGTAGACATTCCAGATGCCGACCGCCAGCTGGGTGTCGGGATCCTTCGAGACCGTGCCCATCCTTTCCAACAGGCCCTTGAAAGGGGTGGTGGCCGCGACCTGGGCATCGGCGGCGATGATCTTGCCGTCCTTGACGCTGCCGCGATACCGGCCCATGGCGATCTGGCGTGGGATGTCCTGCAGGAAGTCCTGCTCGCGCGAGAAGATGAGCTTGACCGGCGTTCCCTTGAGCTGGTTGGCGATCTCGGCGAGCACGCGCACGTTCTCGAACTCGAGGCGGTGGCCGAAGCTCCCGCCCATCCATTCATTGTGGAAGATCACCTGTTCCGGCTTCATGCCGATCGCCTTCGCGGCGATCTGCTGAACCGCCTGCGGCGATTGATGACCGACCCAGATTTCCATGCCCTGGTCGGTGACGATGCCGATGCCGCCAAGCGGCTCCAACGGCGCGTGGGCGACATAGGGGGCGCGATACTCGGCCTCCACCAAGGTGCCGTCTCTCAGCCCGGCCTCGACATCGCCGTCGTTGCGCCATTGCTTGCCGAGGAACTTCGGATCGAAGGAGGCGCCGACGACCTTCCAGTGCTCTTCTTGCTCGGCCGGATATTTGGACGGCTCCCAGACGCACTCGACCTGCTCCGCCGCCTTCATGGCGTACCAGCTGTTGGTCGCAATCACCGCGATGCCGTTCGAGATCTTGAGGATCTTCTGCACCCCCGGCATCTTCTCCGCCTTGCTTGCGTCGTAGGACTTGATCGGCTGGCCCTTGTTGGGATTGAGCTGGACGGCGGCATAGACCATGCCGTCCATTCGCCGATCGATGCCGAACTTCATCTCCCCGGTGACTTTCGGGCGGATATCGAGCCGCTCCATCGGCTTGCCGATCAGGCGCCATTGCTTGGGATCGCGCAGCGTGACGTCGGTCACCGGCGGTATCTGCGCCGCGTCGGCCGAAAGCGCGGCGTAGGCGATCTTCGTGCCGTCAGGCAGGATCACGTTGCCGGCCTCGGTGCGCAGATCGGCGATCGCGGCTCCGCTGCGCTTGGCGGCAGCGGCTTTCAGCGTTTCCCGGGCGATGGCCCCGGCCATGCGCAGCTTGTCGTAAGTGTCCGGGATCGTGCTGGAGCCGCCGGTCATCTGCAGGCCGGACTGCTTCAGCCATTCGAGCGCGGCGGCGCGCGCCTTCTCGGCTTCCGGGCTCTGGTCGGGCGCCATGAAGGGCGCAATCTCATGGGCGAAGCCGCTGTTGTAGTAGGCGGGGCTCGGCCCCGCGAAGCGCACTTCGAACTGGCCGGGTTCGAGGTCGAGTTCCTCGGCGATCATCATGGTCTGGATCGACCCGACGCCCTGGCCCTTGTCGGCGTGCTGGGCGATCAGGATGATCCGGTCCGGGCTGATCTCGACCCAGGGGTTGAAGGTCACCGAGTCCGGGCCGAGGCCCGCGGCGAGCGGGTTGGCCGCAGCCTTGGCGGCCTCTTGCGCCTGGCCATACGACCCGAATGCGACGCCGCCGGCAACGGCGACGGAGCCGAACACGAAGCTGCGGCGGGAAAGACGCGGCATCTCGCCCATTTCACGCCCCTCCCATTTTCGCGGCCGCCGTGTGGATGGCGGCTCGAATCCGTTCGTAGGTGCCGCAGCGACAGAGATTGCCCGACATGACCTGGTTGATCTCGTCGTCGGATG
>JAYSFH010000551.1:2816-3064 GCA_041913405.1 Dongia sp.
ATCGCCTGCATCATCTGGCCGACTTGGCAGTAGCCGCATTGCGGCACCTGGTGCTCGATCCAGGCCTCCTGCACCGGGTGCAGCTTGCCCTCGCCGACGGCTTCGATGGTGGTGACCGCCTTGCCGGCGACATCGGCCATGCGGACCTGGCAGGACCGAACGGCCATGCCATCGACCTGCACGGTACAGGCGCCGCATTGGGCGACGCCGCAACCGTATTTCGGACTGGTGATCCCGATCTCGTCGCG
>JAYSFH010000552.1:0-3061 GCA_041913405.1 Dongia sp.
CGTCCTTCGGCGCGCTCGGCTGCGACGTCGTCGAAATGGTCCTCGCCGACCCGGACTGCTGGGACCGCTACGAAGCCGCCAAATGGCTCACGATGCGCCGGTGGCTCACGGCAAATCCGGGCGACGACTTCGCGCAGGAGGTCCGCGCCGAGCTGACCGCGGCGCCGGAGCGCCACGCCCGGTTTGGGCGCGAATATCTGGGTTGGGGTGTATCCGCGCTGATGCTGCGGTGATTGGAGGCACGCATTGCCGCCCCAGAACATATCCGGTACAATCTGCGGATGTCGAAAAGTGCAGCCCGCCCGCAGGCAATTCCATGAACCCGGTCGATGCGCTCGAGATCGCCATCCTGGTGGACAACACGACGGACTCCCTCTCCTCCAATCCGGACTTCGTCGAGACTGAGTTCGCGTTTCTCCGGCGCCACGGGATGAAGTGGCTGTCCGGCAAATGCCTCTGTTGTGCAGCCCACGGCCTCTCTTGCCTGATCACCGCGCGCAGCGGCGGCCGGTCGCACAGCTTGCTGTTCGACACCGGGCCCGACGAATGGGTGTTCGAGCGCAACGCGACGCGGCTCGGTGCCGATCTCGGCGCAGTCGAGGCGATGATGCTGTCGCACGGGCATTGGGATCACGGCGGCGCCATGCCGCGGGCGCTGCAGATGATCACGCAGGCGAACGGCGGCCGGAACGTGCCGGTCTACCTGCATCCGGAGATGTTCGCGCTGCGCGGCGTCCGGGCCAAGGACGGCGGCATCTTTCCGATGGAGAAAGTGCCAAGCGTCGATGTCCTTGCGGGCTGTGGCGGCGACGCGGTGGTGACGCGCGATCCGCAATCGATCCTGGACGGCGCCTTCTGGATCAGCGGCGAGATTCCGCGGGTGACGCCGTTCGAGCGCGGCATGCCGGGCCAGCACCGGCAGAGGCCGGACGGCAGCTGGGAGAAGGACGAGTTGCTGCCGGACGAGCGTTTTGTCTCGGTCCATGTCGCCGGAAAAGGCCAGGTCGTGTTCACCGCCTGCTCCCATGCCGGGCTGGTCAACGTGCTGCTGGCGGCACAGGCACAGCATTTTGATATACCACTTTATGGCGTGGTCGGCGGATTCCACCTTTCCGGGACCACCGAAGCGATCATCCCCGAGACCGTGGCGGCCTTGGCGCAGTTCGACCTGAAGCTGATCGCGGCCGGGCATTGCACCGGCTGGCGCGCGATCGGCGCGCTGGAGCAGGCTTATGGCGCTGCGGTCGTGCCTTCCGCAGTCGGCAAACACTATCGGCTGTAACGGCGCCGTGGCCGCGCGGTCGGCCATACCGCACACACACTCCCGTATGCCTCACCCCGCAGAGCGGGGTTGATGTCCGTCACATCTTGGAAAAGAAATACTACCTGAAGGCGACTTTGCGCTTATGCGTCGTCTCTATCTGTGGTACCAGACATCGCTTCCTAAGGAGACTAGGACCGACTTGGCGTCTGGGCGATCTCGCCTTCCATCAACAATGGGGGAACGTATCATGCTGTTCAGAACACTCCTGGCAGGGCTGACGGTTGTTGCATCCGTTTCCCTTAGCCTGCAAGGCGCGCTCGCGCAGGCTCAGAACGATTCATTCGTCGCGGCGAAGCCGCTCAGCCCCGATGCCCTGAAGAACTTCACCGACAGCACGCGTTTCTTCGCCACCGTCTCGTCGCACAACGGCAAGTACGTGCTCAACAACGCGACCCGCGTGAAGGCCACGAAGCTCGCCAGCGTCAACGGGGTCAACACCCGGGTCGATGACGGAATCCTCACCATACCGCCGATCCCCTGGGGCAGTTTCAAGACCTATGAGCTGGACTTCGTCGCCTCGCAGACTCCCTCCGCGGTCAACCGGGTCTACCTGGAGCAGCTGGCCTCCAGCCTTCCCGAATGCCGACCCTGCTTCACTATTCACCGCACCATCGAAGATGCCTCGACCGTGACGAACGACAAGGATTGGATCCTTGGCACCGTCCCGGAGACCGACAAGGACGGAACGGCCTGGCGGGGAATCTATCTCGGCGGCAAGGAGGACGCGGGCGGCAGAAACTATCTCCCGGTGGGCACGCCGGTCTGGCAGCGCCAGTCGGCCGGAGACACCGCCGGCATCGGCCTGGCCTTCTCGGACTTCTACCCGCGCCTGGTGCTCCGGCCGGCCAATCCCAACGACCCGACCTCGACCGCCTGGCAGATCGCCGAGATGAAGGGCAACGCCTGGACCGGCAAGCTCCTCTATGTCTCCGGTGACCCCAACGAGCTCTTCGGACTCGCCCAAGTCGTCCGCAGCCCGGATTGGACGCGCTATACCCTGTGGGACGCGTCGAATGCGAGCCCGACCTATGCCAATTTCGAGATCCGGCGCCCGCTCGGAATCGTCGCCAGCGTGCCTGTGGTGCGCAGCGGGAAGAGCTTTATCGATGCGCCGCTCTACAACATCGATGCCACCGTCACGGTGAAGAGCGCTTCGACCTTCGCCGGCATGGCGGGGATAGCCTTCAACATGAGTGCTACGGCGCTCACGCAGGCGAACCAGCGCTTTGTCTATCCCGGCTTCATCGCTTTCGTCCCGCAGATTTCCGAGCGGCTGGCGATGACGCTGCCGAACGGGAGCATCCTGAAGTTTCCGCTCGACTACAACGGCTCCTTCCCGGGTCTCGTCTTCGGCATTCGCGGTGCTTCGGTCGGCAGCTGCACCGAGCGCGGCATGCTCGACTTCCCGGTCACCGGCGGCATCACCGATTTCCTGCCGAACCCGGATGACAAGACCGGGAGCTGGGTGGTCTGCAGCCTGCCCTGGGCCTGGCAGCTGGATAAGCCCTACCGGCTGCGCCTCTGGGTGACCAGCCCGAGCGGCGCCTGGGGTGCCTGGATCTCCAACGCCGATGGCAGCGACGGCCGGCAGATCGGCCTGCTCAGCATCCCGCAGGATCAATACGGCAACAAAGCGCCATCGATCGCGGGTGCCGCAGCCTTCGTGAGCGTCCGCTCGCCGCAGGCTTGCGACAAGGTCGCGCCGTTTGAGATCATCGTCGAGAACCTGGTCGGGGA
>JAYSFH010000553.1:0-3059 GCA_041913405.1 Dongia sp.
GCTCTCGGCGGCCTATGTCGGCTACGATGACGGCGACTTCATCCTGGCGCGACCGATCGACCCGGAATCCGATTGGGGCATCGCGCTCACGCCGCCGGGCGGCGCGATCTACCTGGTGCAGAGCCTGGCGCACGACGAGACGGGCAAGCGCAGCGGGAGATATCTGTTCTTCGACAAGGGCGGAGCGCTGCTCGAGGACCGGCCGATGCCGAACTATACCTACGACCCGCGGCAGCGCGGCTGGTTCAAGGCTGCCGACGGCGTGAGCGGTCCCCGCATGAGCGCGCCTTACATCTTCTTCACCACGCGCCAGGTCGGCGTCACCTTCAGCCAGCGCAGCCCGGATGGACCGGCGGTGATCGGCGTCGACGTGACGCTCGACTATCTCTCCGAGGTGCTGCGATCGTCGAAGGCGACGCCATTTTCGGTGCTGGCCATCGCGGAGTTGGCGGGGCTTGTGCTCGAAAACCGCGACACCATGCACCCCTCGGCGATGGACGCGCCGGGCGCTCCGGTGCTGCCTAAGGTCGCCGACCTGAAGCGGCCGGTCCTGGAGCAGATCGCCGGACGCTCCTCTGCGGCGCAATCGGCGATCACCGCCTTCGAGGTCGATGGCACGCCCTGGCTGACTTATTATGTCCCGCTGATCAGCGGCCAGGAGGCGATCTCGCTGGCGATCGCGACGCCGCAGCGCGAGATCCTGGCCGATGCCGACCGGCAGCGCAGCTGGATGCTGGTGATCAGCCTGGCGGCGCTCACCGTCGCGACGCTGGCGGCGCTGATCATCGCGCGGCTGATCAGCCGATCGCTCGACCGCCTGACCCGGGCGGCGCGTGATTTCAACGCCTTGAAGTTCGACGGTCCATTCGACGTGCATTCCTTCGTGGTCGAGATCGACCGCCTCGCCGTGGCGATGGGCGCCATGAAGAACACGATCAGCCGGTTGCTGGCGATCGGCGCGCTGCTCGGCGGCGAGAAACGCTTCGACCGCCTGCTGGACGAAATCGTCGCCGAGACCATGACCATCACCGGGGCGCGCGGCGGCATCGTCTATCTGGCCGAGCCGGACGGCAGCCTGACCGGGGCGCTGGCGCGGTTCGACGGCCACCAGCTCGGCGGTGCGCCGCCGCCGAACCTGCGGCCGGCTGCGAACGACGATCATCCTGCGCTCCAGGCGGCGATGCGGCGATCGACCGTCGTGGCCGAGGTCACGCCGGAACAGGTGGCACTTTGGTATCCGGGCTTCGAGCACCGCCAGGCGTTCCGCGTCATGGCGCTGCCGCTTAAGAACCGCCAGGGCGACCTGGTCGGCGTGCTGATGCTGTCGCAGAATCCAGAGATCCGCAGCGAGGAGGCGGCCCGCGCCGACGTGCAGGCCTTCGTCGAGGCGGTCTCCGGCACCGCGGCGGTGGCGATCGAGACCAATCGCCTGATCGAGGAGCAGAAGCGGCTGATGCTGGCGATCATCGAGCTGCTGGCCGGCGCCATCGACGCCAAGAGCCCTTACACCAGCGGCCATTGCCAGCGGGTGCCGGCGCTGGTGAAGATGCTGGCCAAGGCGGCGGAGGATGCCAGCCACGGCCCGTTCAAGGACTTCAAGCTCAGCGACGAGCAGTGGGAGGAGCTCCACATCGCCGGCTGGCTGCACGACTGCGGCAAGGTGACGTCGCCGGAGTTCGTGATCGACAAGGCGACCAAGCTCGAGACCATCACCGACCGGCTGCACGAGGTCCGCATGCGCTTCGAGGTCGTCAAGCGCGAGGCCGAGGTCGCCTGCTGGAAGGAGATCGCCGACGGCGCGCTCGATGGAGATGCGCGCCGCGCCCGGCTGGATGCCCTGCAACGCCTGTGGAAGAAGCTGGACGAGGAGTTCGGCTTCGTCGCCGAGACAAATGTCGGCGGCGAGTACATGGCGCCGGAGCGCGTCGCGCGGTTGAAGGAGATCGCGACCCGCACCTGGACCCGAACCCTCGACGACCGGATCGGGCTTTCGCACGAGGAACTCCAGCGCAAGGCGCAGACCCCGCCGCCGCCGCTGCCGGTGGCCGAGCCGCTGTTGGCCGACCGGCCGGAACATATCATGGTCCGCGGCGAGCGCGACCAGATCGCGGCCGACAATCCCTGGGGCTTCAAGGTCGATGTGCCCGAGGTCCTCTACAATCGCGGCGAGATCTACAATCTGACCGTGGCGCGCGGCACCCTGACCGAGGAAGAGCGCTTCAAGATCAACGCCCACATGATCGAGACCATCCGCATGCTGCATCGCCTGCCGCTGCCCCGGCACTTGCGCAACGTGCCGGAGATCGCCGGCGGCCATCACGAGAAGATGGACGGGACCGGCTATCCGCGGCGGCTGACGCGCGAGGAGATGAGCATCCCGGCGCGGATGATGGCGGTGGCCGACATCTTCGAGGCGCTGACCGCCGCCGACCGGCCCTACAAGAAGGCGAAATCGCTATCCGAATCCATATTCATCATGGCGAAGATGCGCGACAATGCGCATCTCGACCCGGAGATCTTCGACCTGTTCCTGGCTTCGGGCGTCTATCGCCAGTATGCGGAGCTGTTCATGCAACCGGAGCAGATCGACGTGGTTCTTGTCGAAGACTACATGAGTGCCTGAGGAGAATCCGATGGTGCAGACCCCGATGGTGCAGACCCGGTCCAAGCCGGAAGCCCTGTTGTTGCAGCCGGGCAAGCTGACGCCGAACAACCCGCGCCTGCCGGTGCTGCTCTATCGCAACGCGGTGGAGATTTCCGGCAGCGACCCCGCCGCGAAGTTCGAGGCGATGTTCGACCGCAACGGCTGGCCCGCGGCCTGGCGCAACGGCGTCTATGCCTATCACCACTATCACACCGCCGCGCATGAGGCGCTGGGCTTCGCCGGCGGCAGCGCGCGGCTGCTGCTGGGCGGGCCGGAGGGCGTGGAGGTCACGGTCAATGCCGGCGACGTCGCGGTGCTTCCGGCCGGGACCGGGCATTGCAAGCTGGAATCGACCGGCAGCTTCCTGGTGGTCGGCGCCTATCCGCCGAAGCAGCATCCCGATCTCAACCGCGAT
>JAYSFH010000554.1:0-3058 GCA_041913405.1 Dongia sp.
GACCCGGTTTCGGGTGTTCAAGCGGCCTGCATCAGCAGGGAGACCCGGTTCCCCGGGTGCCGTTCCAGCCGGCCTGCCAGGTCCAATTCCAGCAGCACCATGCCCAGAACGGGGGGCGAGCAATGACATTGCCGGACCAGTTCGTCAACCATGACCGGGCTGGGACCTAGGAGTGAAAGCACTTCATCCCGGACCCGATCTGTCTCATTTAACGTATTAATTTCAACATTTTGCTCGCTGAAATTCAGATTCTCGTGAAACCTTAAGTTCGACCCGGCAAACCCATCCAGGGACTCCAGAACCTGGGCAAAATCCTCGACCAGACGGGCGCCTTCCCGGATGAGGCGATTGGCCCCACGGCAGCGGGGGTCGAGGGGCGAGCCGGGGACCGCCATGACCTCACGGCCCTGATCTAAGGCGTAACGGGCGGTGATCAAGGAGCCGGACTTGAGCGCGGCCTCGACCACCACCACCGAGCGGGAGAGGCCGGAGATGATCCGGTTGCGCCGCGGGAAGTGCCGGGCGACGGGCTCGGTCCCCAATGCCGCCTCGGCGACGATCAGGCCTTCCGCCCCCAGCCGCGCGAACAACGCGCCGTTTTCCGGCGGGTAGAGGACGTCGATCCCACCGGCGACGACCGCAATGGTGCCGCCGGTCGCCGATCCTGCGTCGAGCGCGCCCAGATGGGCGGCGGTGTCGATGCCCCGCGCCATGCCGCTGACCACGACCGCGCCGGCCTGCGCCAGGCCGGCCGCCATGTCGGCGGCAATGCGCCGCCCGTTGGCCGAGGCATTGCGGGCCCCAACCAGCGCGATCTTGTTCGGCCGCAGCAACTCTGTGCGGCCCTTCACGGTGATGACGGGCGGCGCATCCTCGAGGGCGGCGAGCGCCTCGGGATAGTCCGCCTCGGCCCTGGCGATCAGCCGGGCGCCGCACTTCTCGACAGCTTCGATCTCACGCTCGGCTTCGGCCTTGGAAAAGATCCGCACCGGCCGCGCCCCGCCGCCGCGTCGCGCGAGGTCGGGCAGCGCATCGAGTGCCTTTGCGGCCGTGCCGTAGAAGGCGATCAAATCCCGGACCGTCACAGGCCCGATGCCGCTGCTGCGCGCCAGGCGCAGCCAGTCCAGGCGCTCTTTGTCTCCGCTTCCCATGCGCGGAGAACATAGCCGCAACTCCAGCGGCAATCAATCGGACTATCGGCAATGTCCAGTTGTATTGGGCGAAGTGGGTGGTTGTGGCCGGCGCAGAATCGGCTATGAACGCGGCGGCATGACCAATGTTTACGACTTCACCGTGCGGGATATCCACGAACGAGAGGTGCCCCTGAGCCGCTTTCGCGGCCAGGTGCTGCTGATCGTCAACACTGCCAGCCATTGCGGCTTCACCCCGCAATATACCGGGCTGAACCAGCTCCATAAGGACCTCAGCTCACGCGGCTTCTCGGTGCTGGCCTTCCCCTGCAACCAGTTCGGCGAGCAGGAGCCGGACAGCGCCGAAGTGATCGAGCGCTTCTGCCAGCAGATCTACGACATCCGCTTCCCGATCTTCGCCAAGATCGCCGTCAAGGGTCCGGAAGCGCATCCGCTCTATCGCTGGCTGACCGGGGAAGCCCGCGGCTTTCTCGGCACCAGCTCGATCAAGTGGAACTTCACCAAATTCCTGATCGACCGCGAGGGCAAGGTGCAGCGGCGGTTTGGCTCGGTCACCAAGCCGCAGAAGATCAGGGCGCGGATCGAGAGACTGCTGGGTTAGGCGAGCGGCGGGCCGCCGTTATGGCCCATCGGCGCGGCCTCGACCGGCTTCTTCTTGCCGATCTTCGGCTCCTCGCCTTTCAGCAGGCGGCGGATGTTCTCGTGGTGGCGGATCCAGACCAGAACCGCGACGCCGACGCCGAACCAAATGAGTGCCGGGGTGCCAAGGAAGATCGCATAAACCGGCGCCAGGGCCACGGCCACCAAGGCGGAGAGCGAGGAATAGCGGAAGACCAGCGCGACAATCAGCCAGGTCAGGCAGGCCAGCACGCCGACCGGCCAGGCGAGCGCCAGCCAAGTGCCGAGCGCAGTCGCGACACCCTTGCCGCCTTTGAACTTCAGCCAGCAAGGGAAGACGTGACCTATGAAGGCGAAGGCGCCGGCGATCGCGCAAAGCGTGGGATTGTTGAAAAACGAAGCTGCAATGAGAACAGCGGCGGCGCCCTTGCCACCGTCGAGCAGCAGGGTCGCGAGCGCCAATCCCTTATTGCCGGTTCGGAGCACGTTGGTTGCTCCGATATTGCCGGAACCGATGTTGCGGATATCGCCGAGCCCGGCCATGCGCGTCAGTAGCAACCCGAACGGAATCGAGCCCAACAGGTAACCGCCGATCGCTACGGTCAGCAGGTTCTCCAGCGGCATGCCAAAGACGAAGACAAAACCCATCAGTTGGCACCCGCCGCAGCGAACACCTGCCGGCCATCGACGAAGGTGCGGCGCACCGCGCCCTGCACCTGGCGCCCGTCGTAAGGCGAGTTCTTCGACTTCGAATGGAAGGCGGCGAGGTCGATCTTATGCTGATGCTCGAGATCGATCACCACCATGTCCGCCGGCGCGCCCTTGGCGAGGCGGCCTTGCGGCAGGCCGAGGATCTCGGCCGGCCGGCTGGTCATGCATTTCAGGAGGTTCGACAGCGAGACCGAGCGGTTGTGCGTTAGGCCGAGGCTCACCGGCAGCAAGGTCTCGAGCCCGATGCCGCCGGCCGCCGCCTGGGCGAAGGGCACGCGCTTGCTCTCCACGTCATGGGGCGCGTGGTCGCTGGCGATGCAGTCGATGACCCCTTCGGCGACGGCGGCGGCGATGGCGCGCCGGTCGCTCTCGCCGCGCAGCGGCGGCGACAGCTTGGCGAAGGTGCGGTAGTCGCCGATCTCGTTCTCGTTCAGCGAGAAATAGGGCGGGGCGGTGTCGCAGGTGACATTGAGCCCTTCCTGCTTGGCCTTGCGGATCGCCTCGACCGCGGCGGCGGTCGAGACATGCGCCACGTGATAGCGGGCGCCCGACATCCGCACGAGGTGCAGGTCGCGCTC
>JAYSFH010000555.1:0-3045 GCA_041913405.1 Dongia sp.
ACTGGATCGCCGAGCGCAGCTTCCGCGCGGCGGTCGCCGACTACCTGGAGCGCGAACGTCGGGTGATCCAGCAGGAGATTGCCGGGCTCGCCGAATTGAGCCCATTCCGCAAGGCCGAGTGCTGACTCCCACACCTCCGGATTGTTGTAACTTCAACAATTATTAACGACCATATCTGTGACTTCTGTCACTGGACCGGCCCGGCTGTTTGGCGCTATCCCCGCAAAACAACAGCGATTGCCGGCTGCGTGGCCACTCCCAGCCCCGGGCGGCTTGTTGGAACTTCAACAATCTGAAGCTCGGAGGAGCCAGGCCATGAACATGCAGACCGCCACCGCGATGCCCGACCTTACCGCCGTCAAAGCAAAGCAGCAGATGGCCTGGGGCTCGGGCGACTACGCCATCATCGGCACCACCTTGCAGATCGTCGGCGAGATGCTCTGCGAGGCGGTCGATCTCCGCAGCAATCAGACGGTGCTCGACGTCGCCGCCGGCAACGGCAACGCGACCCTGGCCGCGGCGCGCCGCTTCGCCGACGTGACCTCGACCGATTACGTGGGCTCGCTGCTGGAGCGTGGCAAGGAACGCGCCATGGCCGAGCGCCTCGAGGTCAAGTTCCAGGAAGCCGATGCCGAGAACCTGCCCTTCAAGGATGCGAGCTTCGACACCGTGCTTTCGACCTTCGGCGTCATGTTCACCCCCAACCAGGAACAGGCCGCGCGCGAGCTGCTGCGGGTCGCGAAGTCCGGCGGCAAGATCGGCATGGCCAACTGGACCCCGGAAAGCTTCATCGGCCAGCTGTTCAAGACCTTCGGCCAGCACGTGCCGCCCGCCGCGGGCGTGAAGTCGCCGGCGCTCTGGGGCAACCGGGCGCATCTCGACATGCTGTTCGCGGGTGCTTCAAGCGTGAGCGCGACCGGCCGGCATTTCGCCTTCCGCTACAAGTCGCCGATGCACATGCTGGAAATCTTCCGCACCTTCTACGGCCCGGTGCACAAGGCCTTCCTGGCGCTCGATGCCGGGAAGCAGAAGGCGCTCGAAACCGACATCCTCGCGCTGATGGATCGCTTCAACAGCGCCAAGGACGGCACGCTCGTCATTCAGAGCGAGTATCTGGAAGTCGTGGTGATGAAGAAGTAGTCGGTTTGCGGCGGCGGCGCATCTCGGTGCGCCGCCATTCGAGTCACCGCTCCCAGCGCCATTTGCCGACGCGGCGGCGGTGCTCGATTTCGTCGAGCAGCAATTGGTGTTCCCAGCGTTCCGGCCAAGCCCAGGTGAAGCCCCAGGCGAGATAGCCGAGGAAGGCCAGCGCCGCCAGCGCACCGACCAGCTGCTCGGTCGGCGTGAGCGCAGGCGACGGCGCGACCAGGACGACCACGGCGACCAGCGCGACGATGCCCACCGTCTGCCAGACGCGGCGGTAGTAGCGCTCCCGGGCCCGGTCGTGCAGCAGATCGCCGATCCCGGCCGGAATCTCCGCCAGGAGCTCCTGGTCGGCCGAGAAATCGGAGAGGCGCGCTTTGGCGCCCAATGCTGGCTCGGTCATGGAGAATGCGCTCTCGGATTAAAGATCCAGGCTAGCAAGGCGGCGGCCTGCGCTCAATCTGCGGAAGCGCCGCTGTGCGACCCGCACAGACGCCGTCATGCCAAGGCTGGGCCTTGGCATCCACGAGTTTGGAGCGGCGGCGTGGTGCGTGCAGGCAGCAACTCGTGGATCCCAAGGCCACGACTTGGGATGACGACCGAGTTTGAGGCGACAGCCAGACTTACCGGGATGGCCGGAGACTAGCGCCGGACCTTGCGTGCCTTGGCCGGAACCCGCCGCGGCTGCGGTTTCGGCAGGGCCGCCGCAGCCACGGCGGCTGCGGCGGTGCCGGTCAGGATGGCGATGAGGATCGCGGTCGACATCGCTTAGGCATCCACCGTGTCGACGGTTTCTTCCTGCGGACTGGACTTCGATTCCACGATCTTGAAGACCAGCTTGTCGATCTCCTTGTCGAGATCGACGCGGACCGTGCCGCCCTTCTCGAGTTTGCCGAACAGGAGCTCCTCGGCCAGCGGCTTCTTCACGTTCTCCTGGATCACGCGGGCCAGAGGCCGCGCGCCATAGAGCGGGTCGAAGCCCTTCGAGGCCAGCCACTTCCGCGCCTCTTCGGAGAGCTCGATGGTGACGTTGCGGTCGGCGAGCTGGGTCTCGAGCTGGATGATGAACTTGTCCACCACCTGGGCCACGATCTCGGCCGGCAGGTTGGCGAACTGGATCACCGCGTCCAGGCGGTTGCGGAACTCCGGCGCGAACAGCCGCTCGATCTCGGCCTGGTCCTCGCCCTCGCGCTTGTCGCGGCCGAAGCCGATCGCCGCCTTGGACATGGCCGCCGCTCCCGCATTCGTGGTCATGATCAGGATCACGTTGCGGAAATCGACCGACTTGCCGGTGTGGTCGGTGAGCTTCCCGTGGTCCATCACCTGCAAGAGGATGTTGAAGAGATCCGGGTGCGCCTTCTCGATTTCGTCCAGCAGCAGCACGGCATGCGGATGCTGGTCGATCGCATCGGTCAGCAGGCCGCCCTGGTCGAAGCCGACATAGCCCGGAGGCGCGCCAATGAGACGCGAGACGGTGTGCCGCTCCATGTATTCCGACATGTCGAAGCGCACCAGCTCGATGCCCATCGAGCGTGAGAGCTGTTTCGCGACCTCGGTCTTGCCGACGCCGGTCGGACCCGAGAAGAGATAGGCGCCGATCGGCTTCTCCGGCTCGCGCAGGCCCGCGCGGGCGAGCTTGATCGCGGCCGTCAGCGAATCGATGGCGCCGTCCTGGCCGAACACCATGGTTTTCAGGTCACGGTCGAGATTCTTCAGCGTCGCCTTGTCGTCCTTGGTGACGGTCTTTGGTGGGATGCGGGCGATCATGGCCACCACGGCCTCGACGTCCTTCACCGCGATGGTCTTCTTGCGCTTCGATTCCGGCAGCAGCATCTGCGCGGCGCCGACCTCGTCGATGATGTCGATCGCCTTGTCGGGCAGCTTGCGGTCGCCGATGTAGCG
>JAYSFH010000556.1:0-3035 GCA_041913405.1 Dongia sp.
ATACAACAGCATGCAGACCAAGCCCAGGAAGGGCTCATTCTCGACCATGCCGTCGCAGCAGAGAACACGGCAGCAAAGCAATCGCGGCACCAGCAGCATCGGCGGCGTCAAAGGGCCGAACCGGAGCCGGAGCGGCGGCGGCCGGCGCTAGAGGCGCGGGCGTGGCAGCAAGGAGAGGATCGATGAACGGCATCACCAAGCACAGCGGCCGGATCGCCGCAGGGATCTTGAGCGGAACTCTCTTCGCCCTCGCCTGCCCCGGCCTAGCCGCGGCCAAGGATGCGAAGATCTTCCAGACGCCGGAAGCGGCGGCGGCCGGCATGATCGCCGCCCTGGAAGCGGGCTCGCGCGACGCCATTACCGACCTGCTCGGCGACGCGCAGCAGGACCAGCTCTTCACCGACGACGAGGCGGCGGAACGCGAGAACCGCAAGCAGGCCCTCGCCGCTGCGAAGGAGAAGATGAGCCTCCGCAACGACGGAGAGAAGACCCGCACCATGCTGATCGGCAATCAGGAATGGCCGGTGCCCTTCCCGATCGTCAAGGGCGACAAGGGCTGGAGCTTCGATGCCGAGGAAGGCATCTACGAGCTGCTGGCGCGCCGGATCGGCGCCGACGAGCTCGCGGCGATCGGCGCGCTCAATGCCCTGGTCGCGGCCGAGCAGGACTATCAGTCGGTCGACCAGGACGGCGACGAGGTGCTGGAATATGCGCAGAAGCTGGTGAGCACGCCTGGCAAGCATGACGGGCTCTACTGGGAGACCGACCCTGGCTCCAATGCGCCGGCCAGCCCCCTGCTCGCCTTCGTGACCGCGCAGGGCGGTTATCTCGAAGGCCGCGACCAGGGCGATCCGTTGCGCGGCTACAACTTCCGGGTCCTCACGCGCCAGGGCGAGGGTGCCCCGGGCGGGCGCTATGACTATGTGATCAACGGCAACATGATCGGCGGTTTCGGCGCGATCGCCTGGCCGTCGGAATACGGCGCCACCGGGATCATGACCTTCATTGTCAACCAGCAGGGCAAGGTCTATCAGAAGGATCTCGGCGAGGACACCGACCGCGCCGCGGCGGCGCTGCAGAGCTCCGACCTCGACGCCACCTGGACTCTCCCCAAGGACACGGGCGAGACCGAGCCGTAATACGGCTGCGGCCGCCGGATCGGACCGGCGGCCGCGCCGATTATCTCTTACTCAGTCACCTTCGAGACCAGGACCTTGTCGCCGATGCGCTCGATGCGCAGGACCGGCTGCGCCTCGCCGACCGCGAGCGGGACGGAGATCTCCTGGGCCTGGCCCGGCTGCAAGATGGCCTGCAGGCGCACCACCGCATGTTGCTCGGCATCGGTGTCGGACGCGGCGACGGTGTCCACGGTGGTGACGACGCGGGCACCTTCCGGATGATCGGTCCAGTAGGTGATCGCCTTGGCGTTGCCACCGAGCTCGGTGGTGACCGCCTGGCCCGCACCGACGGTCTTGGCCGAACCCGCCCAAAGCGGCTGCGCCAGGGCGACGGCGCCCGCCACCAGGATGGTGCCAAGGGCTGAAATCCGGATCATCGAAGTCATGTTGGTCTCCACTTCCCACTTGGGCCTGCCACCCATGACATGCCGCAATGCAACAAAGATTGTTGCATCTGCGAAGAAAGTAAAGAGAGATTAACAAATGACGTGATAAGGCGCACGGCTGCAGCCGGCTGCGCTGGCGCATTAAGCGTTGACTCGCAGGGAGTTAGGGGCGGTTGTGGCGGGCTGACGCAGGACCGCAAACGCCGGGCTATTCGACTCGGGCGGCGTCCTCGATGGTCATCTGCACCCGCTCCTGGCCTTGCCAGCTGTCCAGCCGGAGGTGGCCGGCGACATGCAGCGGCCCGGCATTCCGGCCCTGCAGCAGCAGGCGGCCGAGGTCGTTCTCGACCGCGCGGAAAGCGATCGCCTTCAGCCGCGCGCCGTCGCTGCCCTCGAGCACGCAGCGGACATGCTTCTCGCCGGCGAGGTCGGCGAAAGCCACCCGCACATTGGCCAGGGCAAAGCGCGGCTCGGCATTGCCGGAGCCGTAGGGCGCGAGGCGATCGAGCATCTGCGCGAAGGCCGGCGCGGCGCCCCGCGGCTGCAGGCTGCCGTCGAGATCGAGCACCGCGCGCGGCGGCACGCCGGCGAGATGATCGCCGATCCGCGCGTCGATGAAGTCCTTCAGCTGGTCGAGCTTGTCGGCGGCGACCTCGAAGCCGGCGGCCATCGCATGGCCCCCGCCTTTCGAAATGATGCCGCTCTCGCGCGCGGCGATCACGGCGTTGCCGAGATGGAAGCCGTTGGCCGAGCGCCCCGAGCCCTTGCCGAGCCCGTTCTCCAGCGCCACCACGCAGACCGGCCGCTCATAGCGCTCGCGCAGCCGGCCGGCGACGATGCCGATGACGCCGCCATGCCAGCCCTCGGATGCCACGAAGATGAGATGCGGCCGCTTCGCCGCCTCGGCGTCGGCGAGGCGGCAGGCCTCTTCCAGCACCTGGGCCTCGATGTCGCGGCGTTCGGCGTTATGCGCCTCCAGTTCCTGCGCCAGCGCCATCGCCTCATGCGGGTCATCGGTCGAGAGCAGGCGTGCGCCGAGATCGGAGCGCCCGACCCGGCCGCCGGCGTTGATCCGCGGCCCCAGCAGGAAGCCGAGATGATAGGCGCTGGGTCGCTCCTTGATCCCGGACAGCTCGGAGAGAGCGCGCAGCCCGGGATTGCGGCGCTGGGCCAGCACCTTCAGCCCCTGCGCCACCAGCGCGCGGTTGACCCCGGTCAGCGGCACCACATCGCAGACCGTGCCGAGCGCCACCAGATCCAGCCATTGCATCATGTCCGGCTCGGGGCGCGTCTCGTTGTACCAGCCCTTGGCGCGCAGGAAGCGGTTGACCGCTACCGCGACCAGGAAGGAAACGCCGATCGCCGCCATCTGGCCGTGCCCGGCGGTCTCGTCGAGGCGGTTCGGGTTGACCACCGCCGACGCCATCGGCAGATGCGGCTCGGCGACATGGTGATCGACCACGACGACGTC
>JAYSFH010000557.1:0-3027 GCA_041913405.1 Dongia sp.
AAGTCGCACCGCTATCAGCAGCTCGCCGACCTCATTGCCGCGCTCGATGTGAAATACGCGACGCCGCGATTGAACATCGACGGCTGGATCAACCGCATCGATAGCGCGCGACAATTGACCCCCGAATCCAAGGTGCACGATCTTCAGTGGCACAATTCGCCGGAAATCGCGGTCGGCACCTTCGAGCTCCACATGGGACCGCGTCGGTAAGGACAGGATTTTCCTGCCATTTGGGCGATATCGATCTTTGGTCGAATTGACGCCCTATGAAAACGGATTGGTAAACTTTCCCAACGAAGATGCCCGCCATGCCGATGGCGCAAGTATTGTTCTTTGGGAGGAAGCATGACCGCAGCCCCGCCATATCGGGCGATGCAGCTATGACAGGCACGCGGTCCAGCCCCCAACCGCCGGCGCCAAAACACCCGTCATCGGAAAACCCTCCCGCGGCGATCGAGGAGATCGACAAGGACCGGCTGATCACCGAGATGGCCGACCGGATCGGCACGCTCGGGGTCGAGATGGCGGATATCGCCGGCAACGTCGAGGACGTCGCCGGCCGGGTCACCGACCAGGCGCTGAAGTTCAAGGCGCTGGACGAGACCGCCAAGGCGATGGTGGCGACCAACCACGAGATCGACCGGGCCGCCAAGGCGGCGCAGTCGGCGGCTTCGATCGCCGGCGCCGAAGTCGCGGAATCCCGCAGCGCGGTCAACGGTGCGGTCTCGGACATTTCCGAGCTGATCTCCGCGGTCGGCCGCATCGCCGAGCGCCTCAACACCGTCAACGCGGTGCTGGAGCAGGTCGCCGGCTTCTCCGGCACGATCGAGACCATCGCCAAGCAGACCAATCTGCTCGCCCTGAACGCCACCATCGAGGCGGCGCGGGCCGGCGCCATGGGTCGCGGCTTCAGCGTGGTGGCGAGCGAGGTGAAGAGCCTCGCCGAGCAGACCCGCCAGGCCACGCGCCAGATCAACGAGACCGTGCATGACCTGACCTCGCAGATCGGCAACGTCATCACCGAGAGCAGCGTCGCGACCTCGCGCGCGAAGCAGGTGGGGCAGAGCACCAGCCAGATCCAGGGCGTCATCGAGCGCGTGCATGACGGCTTCGAGGCGGCCGATCGGGAAGTGAACTCGATCGCGTCCACCGCGGCCGACAACCTGCAGCATTGCGACACGGTGATCCTGGCGCTGGACGACCTCACCAAGGGCGTCGAGGCTTCTTCGGTCAACCTGAAGCAGGCTGAAGAGCGGGTCGAAGGCCTGTTGAAGCTCAGCGAGACCTTGATCGAATATATCGCCGAGAGCGGCGTCGAGACTCCCGACACGCCGTTGATCCGCGCCGTGCTCGAAGCCGCGCAGAAGGTCGAAGCGGCGTTCAACCACGCGGTCGATAGCGGCGAACTCGCTCTGGAGGATCTGTTCGACGAGAATTACCGCGAGATCCCGAACTCGAACCCGAAGCAGTACCTCACCCGATACACCGCTTTCACCGACCGGGTGCTGCCGGCGATCCAGGATCCGCTGCTGGCACTCGATCCGCGCATCGCCTTCTGCGTCGCCTGGACCAGCGCCGGCTATCTCCCGACCCACAATCCGCAATACAGCAAGCCGCAGGGCGCAGATCCGGTCTGGAACACGGCCAACTGCCGCAACCGCCGGATCTTCAAGGACCGGGCGGTGCAGAAGACCGCCAACAACACCAAGCCCTTCCTGCTGCAGACCTATCGCCGCGACATGGGCGGCGGCAAGTTCGTGCTGATGAAGGACCTCTCGGCCCCGATCCACGTCAAGGGCCGCCGCTGGGGCGCCTTCCGCATGGGCTTCCGGCAGGGGTGACCGCACGGGATTGATTGCGTCAAGCCGGCCCTTGACCTTGCTCAAGGCTCACGGCGTTGATTTGACTCAAATCAAGGACCGCGCAAGGTTTCTGTGAAATACATCCGAACATGGTCGCATCGTCCTTCGGGAGTGTTTTGTCATGCGTGTGAACGAACCGATCACCGGTAGCGAAGTGGAGCTGGAGGAGGGGCGCCCGATCGTCTCGCGCACCGACGCCGGCGGCCGCATCACCTTCGTCAATCAGAGCTTCATCGACATCAGCGGCTTCGAGGAAGCCGAGCTGATCGGTCAGCCGCATAACATCGTCCGGCATCCGCACATGCCGAAGGAGGCATTCGCCGATCTCTGGCGGACGATCAAGCAGGGCAGAAGCTGGGTCGGCTTGGTGAAGAACCGCACCAAGACCGGCGACTTCTACTGGGTCAAGGCCGACGTCTCGCCGGTCTACGCAGAGGGCTCGCTGGCTGGATACATTTCGATCCGCAACAAGCCGACCCGCGCTGAAATCGCCGCTGCAGAGACGGGCTATGGCCTGTTTCGCGAAAAGCGCGCCAATGGGCTGGAAATCAGCGACGGCCGTATCGTCAGCAGCAATCCGCTGCGCAAGGCCCTGAGCCGGCTGGGCCATCTCCGGATTCAGATTCCGATGGCGGTCGGCGCGCTCATTCTCGTGCTGGCCCTGACCATCGGCGCGGGCATCTGGTCGCTCGGCAACCTCTCGCGGATGATGGACACGCTCGGGAAAGCCAATCATGAGATCGTCCAGGGCACGCTGCCGCTGCTGGCGGCGACCAAGGACGTGAAGTTCGATGTGGTGCAGATCCAGCAGTTCCTGACCGACGTGTCCGCGACCCAGGCCAAGGACGGTCTGGACGACGGCTATGCCAAGGCCGCCGAGTTCGCCGCGAAGCTGGGCCAGGATCTGACGCGCGCGAAGTCGCTTGCGGTTGCGTTGAAGCAGGACGAGATCGCCCGGGTGCTGGATGACGTCAACGCCAACGCCAAGCCGTTCTACGACGTCGGTGTCGAGATGGCGCGGACCTATGTCGCCGACGGTCCTGCGGGCGGCAACAAGCTGATGCCGAAGTTCGACACCCAAGCCGAAGCGATGGCGGGGAGCA
Organism: Dongia sp.; assembly: GCA_041913405.1. GTDB lineage: Bacteria > Pseudomonadota > Alphaproteobacteria > Dongiales > Dongiaceae > Dongia. The sequence continues at coordinate 2,966 of JAYSFH010000557.1, forward strand.
TCGACAAGCTGGTGGCGGCGACCGACGCCTATGTAGCCGCGGCGGCCGAGGCCGACGAGAAG
>JAYSFH010000558.1:0-3025 GCA_041913405.1 Dongia sp.
GCAAGGGCGGATGCGAGATGAAGATATTCTCGGCAACGCTGAGGTTCGGGCAGAGGTTCAGTTCCTGGAAGATGATGCCGATGCCGTGCCGTCCGGCATCGCGCACCGAATGGAAGGAGACTTCCCGGCCGTCCAGCAACAGGCGGCCGGAGCTCGGCCGCTCGACGCCGGCCAGGATCTTCATCAGGGTGGATTTGCCGGCGCCGTTCTCGCCGACCAGCACGTTGACCGCGCCGGCGCGGATCTCGAAGTCGACATCCTGGAGCGCGACCGTGCCGGGGAAGACCTTGGTGACCTTCTCGGCGCGCAGGATTACCTCGCCCATCACGATGCCTCGAGGGTGACGGCGGTGACCTGCACCTCGCCGCCGGCGGGATTCGCCATGGCGCCGCGAAAGGCGATGGTCTTGCCTTCGACCTGCGCGGGGTCGAAGCCCTGGCGCGCGGTTTCGGTCGCGCGGTCGTTGAGCTTGCGTGAGACCTGGGCGAAGTCGATCTGGTTGACGAAATCGTTGAAGGAAACGAAGGGCAGCGCGTCGCGGAAGGCGGAGCCGAACACCACCGGCCCGACCTGCAGGGTCACCGAACGGCCGGCAGCGTCACCATCGAGTGCAATCACCAACGTGCCGCGCCGCGAGGCGGTATCCGCCTTGGTGACCTTGCCCTTGCCTTGGACGATGAAGTTCCAGGCGGCCCCTTCGGCCTCGGCGCGGCTGCCGTATTGCCGGCCGGCAGCATCCGGGTCCTTGGCCAGCGCATCGAGCACGGACACGATCTCGGTCGCATGGTCGCGGACCATCGGCATGACCTTCTCGTCCCAGATGCCGTTCACATAGGCATCGGCGTCGAAGCCGTCCTTGCCGGCGCCGGCCTTCTTGTCCTTGTTGCGGACGATCTTGCAGGCCGGCAGCAGGGTCAGCGCTGCGAGCAAGCTCAGCGTGGATCGGCGGTTGAACCGGTGCATGGGCCGCTCGGAAAAAGAATCGGCTGCCGGCGAGCCGGCAGCCGAACCCGACGGAGGAGTCATTATTCCTTGAGCTGGAAGTTGTCGAGCTTCGCGGCGTTGTCCTTGGTGATCAACACGCAATCGATCGACTGCTTCTCAGGCTTGTCGGCCTTGCCGGTCTTCAGATACTGGTCGGCCTGCTCCACCGCCAGCTGGGCAATGCGGTAGGCTGGCTGTAGCACGGTGGCCGCGATCTGGTTCTTGCCGATGGCATCGCGGACGTCGTTGCTGCCGTCGAAGCCGACCACGATCACGTCGGTCTTGCCGGCGGCCTGCAGCGCGGCGGCGGCGCCCATCGCCATGGTGTCGTTGCCGGAGATCAGACCCTTGATGTCCGGATGAGCCTGGAGAATGGCCTGGGTCTTCGCAAAGGCTTCGGTCTGGCTCCAGTTGGCGCTCTGCGCCTCGACCAGCTTCAGGTCCGGATATTGGTCGATGACGTCGTGATAGCCCTTGGAGCGGATGCCGGCATTGGTGTCGGATTCCTTGCCGATCAGCTCGACATAGGTGCCCTTCTCACCCATCAGCTTCACGAATTCCTGCGCGCCGAGCTGGGCGCCCTGGTAGTTGTTGGAGACGATCTGCGCCACGGCGACGCCGGTCTTGTTCATCTCGCGGTCGATCAGGAAGGACGGGATGCCCGCGGCCTTGGCCTTCTCCACTGCGGCGACGGTCGCATCGGCGCCGGCATTGTCGAGGATGATCGCGGCCGCCTTGCGGGCGATCGCGGTATCGAAGAGTTCGTTCTGCTTGCTGGCGTCGTCGTCGTGGACCAGGCTCAGGACCTCATAGCCGAGTTCCTTGGCCTTGGCTTCGGCACCCATCGCCTCGGTCGCGAAGAACGGGTTGTCGTGCGACGGCGTGATGACGACGATCAGCTTGCCTTCCGCCCGGGCCTCGGCCCCACCGAAAAGCGCACCCACAAGCCCCGTGGCCAGTCCGGCCAGCAAAACGGCTGCGTGTCTGGAAATCCGCATATGTCCTCCCGCATGATTGCTTCGCCGGAACGCACTCCGGCACTGGTACGCTTATTATGTTGTCGTACCAGTTTAGATAAACACGAGGGCCAAGGATTGTCAACGTGGCGGGTGCGCAAGCGAAAACGCGCGCATGCCGGTCGGCAGGCGCGTGGCGGGCTGCGCGCAAGCGCGCCGCTCCACCGATGGCTAGATCAATGCGAGATTTCTCCGGCCTTGCGTGGCCGGTGCCGAATCAGCGTTCGAGCCAGACCCGGACGTGCTTCTGGTCGTCGTCGTTGCGGCCCCAGAAGAAACCGTGCTCGTCGTTGTAGCCGCGGTATTCGAAGGGCGCGATCTCGGCTTCCGCCAGGGTGATCGCTTCCGCCTTGCTGGGGACACTGCCGGAAAGCAGCGTCTGGTCGCCGCCGATCTCGAGTTTGAAGACCTTGAACATGCGAGCCTCCATCCCTGTTTTGGCCAGTGTCCGGAACTTGCCAGCCGCCGACAAGTGACAAGACGTCGCTTCTCTCGCGGTTGCTGATGGCAAACGCACCAGCAGGGCTTGCGGTTGCTGCGCTTTGTCGGACGGAAGTGGGACTGGCTGGGGCGCCAGGATTCGAACCTGGGATGGCGGGACCAAAACCCGCTGCCTTACCGCTTGGCTACGCCCCAATGCCTGGGATGCGCGGAACGGGGCCTGTGCATAACCCGGGACCCGTTCGGCGGCCGGCACCATAGTCAAAGGCCCGGCGGTCTGCAACTTCCCTGAAATCGCCGCTAAGCCCAAGTCCAGGCTCGTAAATTCCCCCGGAGCAGCGCCCCGGTGCGTAGCTTACAGTAAAACCATCGTGGTCGCGCCGAGAACAGGCGAGGATTATCCTGGTGGCCCGGCTCCCAGCGACCGGGCGGGCGGGGTGATCATGTTTCGGATCTGCATCACGGTCTTCGGGCTGCTTCTTGCCGTTTCGGCGCTTTCCCCCCTCGCCGCCCAGACTCCGGAAACGGAAGCCGCCATGCCGCAGGTGCGAGAGCTGATCCGCCTGCTCGACGACCCCGAGGTC
>JAYSFH010000559.1:0-2280 GCA_041913405.1 Dongia sp.
CAGCGCTGGGAGTTCTGGCTCTCGATTGTCTGTTTCGCCGGCGTCGCGGTGTTCGGCGCCATTCCCGGCATCGGCATCGCGGTCGTGCTCGCCGTCATCGAATTCCTGTGGGACGGCTGGCGGCCCTATTCGGCGATCCTTGGTCGCGCCGAGGGCATCAAGGGCTATCATGATATCGCGCGCTATCCCGAGGCCCGCCGGGTTCCCGGGCTTGTCCTCTTCCGCTGGGACGCACCGCTGTTCTTCGCCAATGCCGAGCTGTTCCGGGAACGCGTCCTCGAAGTGATCGAGAGCGCGCCGACGCCGACCCGCTGGTTCGTCATCGCCGCGGAACCGGTCACCAGCGTGGACGTGACCGCCAATGACAGCCTCGAAGAGCTGGTGAAGTCGCTGAAGGAATCCGGCATCGAGCTGCGCTTCGCCGAGTTGAAGGACCCGGTGAAGGACAAGCTGCGACGCTTCGGTCTTTACGCGCAACTGGGCGAGGCAGCCTTCTTTCCCACGCTCGGCGCCGCCGTCAATGCATACCTCAAGACCCATGACGTCGAATGGGTGGATTGGGAGGACCGATGAACTGGCTTCTGCTCCTGGTGCCCGTCGCGATCGCGCTTGAGCATCTCGCACCCGAACGGTACCTCTTGATCTTCGTCACCGCCTGCCTCGCGATCCTGCCTTTGGCGGCGCGGATGGGCCATGCCACCGAGGCGCTTGCGGAGCGGATGGGCGAGGGCGTCGGCGGGCTGCTGAACGCCACTTTCGGCAACGCCGCCGAGCTCATCATCGCGCTCGCGGCTCTGCGCGCCGGACTCTATGACGTGGTCAAGGCCTCGATCGCGGGGTCCATCGTCGGCAACATCCTGCTGGTGCTCGGCGCCGCCATGCTGGCCGGCGGGCTGCGCCACCGCGAGCAAAGCTACAACCCGGTCGGTGCGCGTTCCCAGGCAACCCTGCTGACCTTGGCCGCCATCGCCCTGGTCCTGCCGGCCGCCTTCCAGGTCGCGGCCGGCACGACGGCGCAGAGCCTCGGCTATCTCAGCGTCTCGATCTCGGTCGTGCTGCTGCTGGTCTATGTCTGTTTCCTCGGCTTCAGCCTGGTCACGCATTCGGCGCTCTTCGCCGGCTCGCATGAAGCGGAGGAGGGCAAGGCGCCCGCCTCGGTGCCGCGGGCCGCGCTCGAGCTGGCGCTCGCCACCGCGGCGATCGCCTGGATCAGCGAGATCATGGTCGGCGCGATCGAGCCGACCGCCCATGAGTTCGGCCTGAGCGCGGTCTTCGTCGGCGTCTTCGTGGTCGCGATCGTCGGCAATGCCGCCGAGCATGCGACCGCGATCAGCGCCGCGCTGAAGAACCGCATGGACCTCTCGCTCTCGATCGCGATCGGCTCCAGCATCCAGGTGGCGCTGTTCGTGGCGCCGTTCCTGGTGCTGACCAGCCTGTTTCTCGGCCCCACGCCGATGGACCTGGCCTTTCCCGCCGGCCTGGTCCTCACCGTGCTGCTGGCGGTGCTGATCACCGGCCAGGTCGCGGGCGATGGCCGGTCCGACTGGCTGAAAGGCGTCCAGCTGCTCGCCGTCTACCTGGTGCTCGGCCTGGCCTTCTTCTTCCTCCCGATCGCGCCGTCCGCAGCGCCCTGACGCGTCACAGCGCCAGCGGATCGCCGATCATCGCGTTCATCAGCGCCATCCGCAGCGGAACGCCGTTGGCCGCCTGCTGGAAGTAGACGGAATGCGGGCTGCTGTCGAAGCTCGGCGGAATCTCGCAGCGCCGGTCCAGCGGGTGCATGACGATCAGCTCCGGCTTGGCCCGGGCGACACTGGCGTGATCGACCAGGTACTGGGGCTTCACGATGTAATAGGCGTGTTCGCCCATCGCGTTGTGATAGATGACGTCCACCTCCGCGGCGACGTCGGCCACGTCCGAGACGCATTCCCAGTCGAGCCCGGCGGCGTCGATCGCATGCTGCTCGGCATCCGGCAAGCGGCCCGGCGCGTCCGAGAGCAGGTACACCTTGACCCGGTCGAAGGCGCAGAGCGCGTGGAGCAGAGAATGCGCGGCGCGCAGATGCAGGCCGCCGATCATCAGGATCTTCAGCCCGTCGATCCGCCCGAGGCGCTCCTGCATGGTGAAGAGATCGATCAGGGTCTGGGTCGGATGCTCGGAACCGGCGCCGATGCCGTCGCCGCCGTTGATCACCGGCACGCTGCAATGATCGGCGAACAGCTTCGGGGTGCCGACCTCCGGATGGCGCATCACCGCGACGTCGCAATAGGCCGAGATGCA
>JAYSFH010000559.1:2290-3025 GCA_041913405.1 Dongia sp.
AGGTGGCGGTGTCCTCGAGGCTTTCCGGCTGTAAGGCGCCCAGGCGCGACGCCTCCTTGGTGCTGAAACCGACCACGCCGCCGCCCATGCGGATCATCGCGGCTTCGAACGAGAGGCGCGTGCGGGTGCTGGTCGAGAAGAACAGGCTGCCGAGGATCCGGCCGGCGAGCGGCTTGGCTGCGACCACGTCCTTGAATTGCGCCTTGATCGTCGCGGCGCTTTCGATCAGCGCCTGGATCGCGTGCCGCGGCATCCCGCGCATGCTGAGCACGTCGGCGTTGCGGAATGCTTCCAGCGGATGGTTGGGGTGAAGCGGGGGATCGGCCCAGTTCACGTCGCGCGGCGTGAAGGGCGAAAAGGCCGGCTTTGCCCGATGGGAAGACTGAGCAGTCATGATGTGACCTCTCCGGATTCGGTTTTGGGATCGGGGCGACGGCGATCGAGTCGCTTTGCAGCCGAACGCAGTGCCGTCCCGCAGTATCGGCCTCGATGCCAGATCAAGTGACCCAGGAATCTTCCGTATTGCTGCATGAAACGTGCTTAACTAGGACTCGCATGCTGGGGATTGCGTGGATAACTTTCGCGACGGGAAGCAGTCCTAGAGTCTTGCGATGGATGAAGTCGAAACAGCGCGCTCGGCGAAATTCTTAATCCACCGTCGCGGCGCCGAGGCGGCGAAGCATTGGGCGGCGCAGCGCGCGCTCGAAGTTGGCGATGCCGAGAGTCGCGCCGCCT
>JAYSFH010000560.1:0-446 GCA_041913405.1 Dongia sp.
GACGCTCCGAGCTGGTGCCGGCTTACAAGGTGGCGCCCGTGGTCGAGACCACCGGGGCCGGCGACGCCTTCAACGGCGGTTTCGCCGCCGCTCTGGCGCGCGGCAAGAAGCCGATGGAAGCGGTGCGCTTCGGCTGTGCGGTCGCGGGCATCTCGGTGACACGCCCCGGCACGGCACCCTCGATGCCGACCCTGGCGGAAGTGGAAGCGGTGCTCGCCGCCGGAAAATAGCCTCTCAGGCTATCAACCCTCGGCGATCGACCTTCAGGCGATCAAGGTCGCGGTGAACAATTCCTGCATCGCGGCCCAGCTCCCTTTGTCGGCAGCCTCGGAATAGCGCATCGCCGGGTTGTTGCGCTTGTCGGCCTCGACATTGGTGAAGCTGTGCACCACGCCGCCATAGAGGTGCATCTGCCAGTCGACGCCGGCATTGCGCATCTCGTCCTC
>JAYSFH010000560.1:456-3016 GCA_041913405.1 Dongia sp.
TTGATGAAGGGGTCGTCGGCGCCGATGCAGACCAGCACCCGCCCGCGATAGGCCTTGGCGTCGGTCTTCGGCGCGGTGGTCGACAGACCGCTGTGGAAGCCGACCACGGCCATGAGGTCGGCGCCGGCGCGCGCCAGCTCCAGCGACATGGTGCCGCCGAAGCAGAAGCCGATCGACGCGGTGCGGTCCTTGGCCACCTCTTCGCGGCCCTTCAGCAGCTTAAGTGCGGCGAGGCCGCGCGCCCGCATCCGCCTAGTGTCGGCGTAGAGTGGGTCCAGGAGGCGGAGCGCCTCGCCGAGATCTGCGATCAGCCGACCATCGCCATGGATATCGCAGGCCAGTGCCGCATAGCCGAGCTTGGCCAGGCCTTCCGCACGATGCCGGGCATGGTCGCCGAGCCCGAAGGCTTCCGGGAAGACCAGCACGCCGGGCTTCGGTTCGGTGCCGGCCTCGACGAAGAGCTCGCTCTTGAAGCTGAGGCCGTCGGCCTCGTAGGTCACGGTCTCGGTTCGCATCTTCTCTCTCCAGCGGGATTCATCAGTCGCGCAACTCCGGCGGCAGCTCGACCGGGCGCCAGGCATGGCCATTGCGCGCGAGCAGCTCGTCGGGGGGCGCCGGGCCCGGGCGGGCGGAGGGGGAGGTCGGGATCGGGGCCCTATCACTTGCCCACCCCGCGCGCAGCCGTCGAGCAGCGGCTGCACGATGCGCCAAGCCTGCTCCACCGTGTCGGCACGCATGAACAGGGTCGGATCGCCGATCATCACGTCGTAGAGCAGGGTCTCGTAGCCGACATTGGGCTCGCGCGGGAACCAGTCGTTGTAATGGAAGTCCATCTTCACCGCGGCCAGCTCCACCACCGGCCCGGGTCGCTTGACCTCGAATTGCAGCGAGATGCCTTCGTCGGGCTGAATGCGCAGCACCAGCCAGTTCGGCCGGAGTCCGCAATGCGGCATGTCGACGAAGGGGGCGGCCGGGGCCTGCTTGAAGCGGATCGCGATCTCGGTCTTGCGGTCGGAGAGATGCTTGCCGGTGCGGATGTAGAAGGGCACGCCCGCCCAGCGCCAGTTATCGACCTCGAGCTCGAGCGCCACGTAGGTTTCGACCGTCGAGTTGGGCGCGACATCGGGCTCGTGGCGATAGGCGACCGCCTTCTCGCCGTTGACCGTGCCGCCGGCATATTGTGCGCGGACCGCGTGTTCCGGGGTCACCGGCCGGATCGCGTTCAGGACCTCGGTCTTCTTGTTGCGGATCGAGCCGGCATCGAAGCGCGCCGGCGGTTCCATCGCCACCAGCGAAAGCAGCGAGAGCACGTGGTTCGGCACCATGTCGCGCAAGGCGCCGGTCGATTCGTAGAACTTGCCGCGCTTCTCGACTCCCACGGTCTCTGCCGCGGTGATCTGCACGTGATCGACCCGGTCGCGATTCCAGATCGGCTCGAACAACCCGTTGGCGAAGCGGAACGCCATGATGTTCTGCACCGTCTCCTTGCCGAGATAATGGTCGATGCGGAAGACCTGGTTCTCGCGCAGAGTGTTGAGGATGTGGTCGTTGAGCACGCGGGCGGATTCGACGCTGTTGCCGAATGGCTTCTCGATGACGACGCGGCGCCAGAAGCGCCTGCCGTCGCCGTCGAGATTCTGGTGGACGAGGCCCGCCTCGCCCAGCCGGTCCACGATGGTCGCGAAGAACCGGTCGGCAACCGCGAGATAGAAGATCGCATTGCCGCCGGTCTGGCAGCGGCGGTCGGTCTCCTCGAGTGCAGCGCCGATCCTCTGATAGAGCGCCGGGTCGTTGAGATCGCCGCGGATATACTGCATGCGCTGCGCGATCTCGCGCCAGACCGCGTCGTCGATCTCGCCGATCCGGCTCTGCGCGCGCTCCAATCCGGCGCGGAGATCCTCGCGCCAGCTCTCGGTCGAGCGGTCGGCGGTGCCGAGGCCGATCAGCGCGAAGTTCTGCGGCAGCAGCTTGGTCTGGGCCAGGTTGTAGAGCGCCGGCATCAGCAGCCGGTGGGTGAGGTCGCCGCCGGCGCCGAAGATCACCATGGTGCAGGGGTCGGCGGGATCGGGCACGCGGCGCGGGGGCGCATCGACCCGGGCGGCGGGCTTGCGGTGCATCTCGTTCATGCTCGGGATCCTACTTCTTCGGCCGTTCGAGATGCCCACCGAAGCCGAAGCGCATCGCCGAGAGCAGCTTCTCGCCGAAGGTATGCTCCTGGCGCGAGCGGAAGCGGGCGAATAGCGAGGCCGCCAGCACTTCCGCCGGGACGGCTTCCTCGATTGCGGCCTCGATGGTCCAGCGGCCCTCGCCGGAATCCTGGACGAAGCCGGAGAAGCCGTCGAGCCCCGGATCCTTGAGCAACGCCGCGGCGCTCAGGTCCAGCAGCCATGAAGTGACCACGCTGCCGCGGCGCCAGACCTCGGAAATGTCGGCGAGGTTCAAGTCCATGCGCTCGGTCTCGGGCAGTTCCTTGGAATTCTTGTTGCGCAGGATGTCGAAGCCCTCCGCAAACGCCTGCATCATCCCGTATTCGATGCCGTTGTGGATCATCTTCACGAAA
>JAYSFH010000561.1:0-1134 GCA_041913405.1 Dongia sp.
AGCCAGATCCAGCGCTCCTCGCCCGGCCAGCCCTCGCCGTGCAGGCGCGGCGCCTGGTTGGTCGAGGTCGTGACATGCGCATTGCCGAAGCCGCCGTCGCCGCCCTTGCAGAGCACGATCTTCTCGCCGGCCCTGGTGAGGTCGAAGAGGACGGTCTCCTTGTCCTCGTCCAGGATCTGGGTGCCGACCGGCACTTTCAGCGTGATGGTGGGCCCGGAGGGACCGGTGCGGTTGGCGCCGCTGCCGTGATAGCCGCGGCGCGCCTTGAAATGCTGCTGGTAGCGATAGTCGATCAGGGTGTTCAGGTTGGACACCACCTCGACGATGATGTCGCCGCCCCGTCCGCCGTCGCCGCCGTCCGGCCCGCCGAACTCGATGAACTTCTCGCGCCGGAAGCTGACGCAGCCGGCGCCGCCGTCACCCGACTTCACGAAGATCTTGGCCTCGTCGAGGAATTTCATGGTTCAGACGATCTATCCAGGGACACAGAAACGAAAAAGGGGAACGGCGGTCTCGCCATTCCCCTTCCTCAAACTTGCGGTCGTGAATGGCTGCGCCCCTCAGAGGCGCGGCGATTTCACTCCGCCGCCGGTCGCGCGGCAGCTTCGGGCTTCACCGAGACGGTGGTGCGGCCGCCGGTACCGGTGTGGAAGGCCACCCGGCCGTCCGCCTTGGCGAACAGGGTGTGGTCCTTGCCGATGCCGACATTGGCGCCGGGGTGGAACTTGGTGCCGCGCTGGCGGACCAGGACGTTGCCCGCGATCACGACCTGATCGCCGAACTTCTTCACGCCCAGGCGCTGGCCGGCGGAATCGCGGCCGTTACGAGAACTGCCGCCTGCTTTTTTATGTGCCATTGCGTCGTACTCCTGAAATCAGCTTAGGCGGCGTTGATGCCGGTGATCTTGAGCTCCGTCAGCTTCTGACGGTGGCCGTTCTTGCGGCGGTAGTTGTGGCGGCGGTTCTTCTTGAAGATGATGACCTTGTCGGCCTTCTCCTGGCCGACGATCTCGGCCGCCACGCTGGCGCCCTTCACGGTCGGCGCGCCGACGGTGATGTTGGCGCCGTCGCCGATCATCAGGACCTCGGCCAGGGTCACCGCAGCGCCCGCCTCGCCCTCGATCTTCTCGACCAG
>JAYSFH010000561.1:1144-3016 GCA_041913405.1 Dongia sp.
GACCTTGTACTGCTTGCCGCCGGTCTTGATCACCGCATACATGACTGCTCGTCCTTAACCTTTAAACCCTCGGGCGCCGCTGCCGCCTTGAAGGGGCGCGGCCGATTGCGCAAAAAACATGGGCCGCCAACCCGCTCTTCCGGGGCGACCCAAATCGAAGCCGGGAATATACGGGCCAAAGCTCTGGTGTCAATGCGATTCCCGGGCGGTTCGCCCGGCTTTTTCGGCCGGTCTGCGGGGGGTGGTTAACCATCGTTGCGACCCACCACGCCTGCCGTCCGACTTCATAGATCTCACACACCATGCTGAAACTAAAGCATAAAATTTAGCGCCCGCCGGTCGAGCCGAAGACGCCGGCCGGATTGACCGCAGCCCGCCCCACTGGGCATTCTTTCCGGTCAGTCACCTTTCATATGCGGGGGATCGAGATGCTGAAGGGCTTTGCATTCGGGATGGCGGCACTGGGCATCTCCGCCCTGGGGATCGGAACGGCCGAGGCCGCCGCGGTCCCCTATACGCTGAAGGGCACCTGGGTTTGCACGTTTGCCAACGGCGAGACGGCGACCATCCAGGCACGGGCCGGAAAATCGGGGGTCAGCTACCAGCGGAATGACGGCGAGGTCTTCAAGGTCTTCATCGCCAACACCAACGACGGCGGCATCAGCGCCCATGGCGACGGCTGGGCCTGGACCCTGACCCCGAAGGGCGGCGGCGCCGAGCTGGTGGTCGATGCCAAGGCCAAGGGCGAGGTCTATACGGCGGCCTGTGCCGCGAAGTAATTCTGCAGATCAGTTCGCGAGAACATTGATCCTGAAGCATTCCGTGCCGGGCACGGCGTGGTCGCCGCCGCGCTCCAGCCCCATCACTGCGAGGTCGCCGGTCTTCAAATCCGCGATCACCGCGAGCCGGCCGAACTTGTTCAGCATCGGGTATTTGAGCCAGCCGAAGTCATGCTCGAGATGCCGGAGGCCCGGCAGCAGCAGCCGGCACTGCGAGAGCCGGCCGCGGCTATCGACGCCGCGCGGGTGTCCGCGCCAATGCGGGTTGAGCCAGTGGTTGGGGATCGCCCCCGGGCCGTCGTGGACGAAGGCCTGGTCCTCGACCCGCTCGATAATCGCTGCCTCCCCGTCCGGGCCGGCGAGGGTGATCAGGCCGGTATAGGCGATCGGGGTCTCCTTCAGCAGGCGGAATGCCTCGGCGAAGCTGCCGCAGGTCTCGAAGGCGCGGCGGATCAGATGGGTGGCCGGGATAGCCCGGCGCGGCCCGAGATGGATCCGCTCCATCAGCCAGTCGAGCGGCCAGATCCCGGTCCGCTTTCGGACCGGGGCCTGGTTGTAGCTGACGGCGAAGCGGCCGGGCGCCATCCCGGTGAGCACACCGACGAAGCCCGGCCAGGTCACGTTGTACCAGACGCCGGCCTCGCCCCGGTGCTTGGCGACCACGATCGCGCCGCCGAGCCCGTGGATCGGCCAGTCGAGGATCCGCACCAGCCGCCCGTCGGCGGTGGCACTGGTGCAGGCCCATTCGGTGGAGAGATTGAGGCCGTGCGCGCCGGCGACCCCGGGGATGCCGGCGATCGCATCGATCTCGGCGCGATAGGGCGTCTCGTTGCGGGCGAGCCAGGCCTTCGACCGGTGGTCCATGAAGGCCAGCATCGGCGCGGAGAGCAGGCTGCGCCCGGCGGCGGACAGCAGCCGCACCTTGTCCGGCATGTCGAGGGCCAGGCGATCGAGGCCCGCGGCTCCGAGATCGACCAGGGGAATGACGGGCAGCGGGCCGGCCGGCAGCGTCACGACGCGGCGATCACAGCGTGGCGCCGGGCGGCCGCTTCACGGTGCCGGTCGCAATGCGGCGCTCGAGATCGAGCAGTGC
>JAYSFH010000562.1:0-3014 GCA_041913405.1 Dongia sp.
GCATCGCCTTCGTGCGGCTCTGCTCCGGCCATTTCGAGCGTGGCATGAAGCTGACCCATGTCCGGTCGGGGAAGCAGATCAACGTGCACAACGCGGTGCTGTTCCTCGCCCGCGACCGCGAGATCGCCGAGGAGGCCTATGCCGGCGACATCATCGGCCTGCCCAACCACGGCAACCTCAGGATCGGCGATTCCTTAAGCGAAGGCGAGGCGCTGCAATTCACCGGCATCCCGAGCTTCGCGCCGGAGCATCTGCAGAGTGTCCGCGCCGACGATCCGTTGCGGGCGAAGCATCTCGGCAAGGCGCTGGAGCAGCTCGCGGAGGAGGGTGCCGCGCGCGTGCTGCGGCCGCAGATCGGTACCGAGTGGATCGTCGGCGTGGTTGGCGCGCTGCAGTTCGAGATTCTCGCCGATCGCATCAAGAACGAATACGGTCTCCCCGTGAAGTTCGAGCCGGTCGGCCTCTATGCCGCGCGCTGGGTCGAATGCGACGACCCCGCCAAGCTCAAGGCCTTCCTGGACGAGACCCGCGCCAGCATCGCCCACGACCACAACGGCGATCCGGTGTTCCTGGCGCGCAACGCCTGGCACCTCGACCGCGCGGCCCAGGATCACCCGGCGATCAAGTTCCTGAAGACCAAGGAACAGAACCACTAACCGCACCAGCTCAGACTCGTCATCCTCCGCGAAGGCGGAGGATCCACGAGTTTACTTCGTGCGACGGATGCGAACTCGTGGATGGTCCGCCTGCGCGGACCATGACGACTGAGTTTGCGATTTCGTATCGGAGGCCCTCAGGGTGCCGGCTTCATCCAGGGCAAGGTCAGCGTCGCCGTGGTGCCGCGGCCTTTGGTGCTGGTGATGTCGAGCGTGCCGCCGTGGAGCTCGACCAGCGATTTGACCAGGGTGAGGCCGATGCCGGTGCCCTTGCGCTGGCGGGCGAGTTCGCTGTCGATCTGGCCGAAGGGCTGGAGCGCCTTCTGCAGCTCTTCCGGCGTCATGCCGATGCCGTTGTCCGCGACCGAGATCGCGACGCCGTCCTTCAACTTGCAGAAGCTCAAGGTCACGACACCGCCCGCCGGGGTGAACTTCACCGCGTTGGACAGCAGGTTGATGATCATCTGCTTGGCGGCGCGCGGGTCGGCATGCACCTCGCCACAGTCCGGCGCGACCTCGACCTTGACCACGACCGAGTTGTCCCGGGCCATGCCGATCACCATGGTGCGGCAGGCTTCGGCGAGCGAGGTGGTTTCCAGCGGCTGTATGGAAAGCTCCATCGTGCCGGCCTCGATCTTCGACATGTCGAGCACGTCGTTGATCAGCGAGAGCAGCAATTCGCCGCTGTTGTGGATCAGCTCGACATATTCCCGGTAGCGCTCCGGCTCGATCGGCCCGAACAGGCCGGCGCGCATGATGTCGGCAAAGCCGAGAATGCCGTTCAACGGCGTGCGGAGCTCATGGCTCATATGCGCGAGGAAGCGCGACTTCGCGCGGTTGCTGTCCTCGGCTGCGACCTGGGCCTCGCGCAGCTCCTCGGCGACGGCGGTGAGCGCGGTGTTCTTGCGCATGAGCTCGTCGCGCGCGCGCTTCATCGCGGTGACGTTGAGTCCGACCGAGAGAAATTCTGGCTGCTCGCCGTCGCGCACCGGCAGCGCGACATCGACCCAGCGGTACCAGCGCTGCGATCCGTCGGGCCGGGTCTTGGCGATCTCGTTGGTGTTGACGATCGCGCGGCCCTTGGATTCGATGACTGCGCGGCGCACGATTTCCAGCTCCGCCGGCGCCAGCCAGTCCGCGAAGCTATGGCCGATGATCTCGGAAACCTCGCGGCCGTGGAACTCGGCGTAGCTCTCCGAGCATTCGAGGATCGTGAGGTCGGCGCGATAGCGCACCATTATGTCCTCCCCGACATCCGCTCCCGGCGTGCCGGTCAGGGACTGCGGGCGGAGATCGATGAGCAGGAGCTGGATGGTCTCGCCGTCCGGCTGCGGCATCAGCACCAGGCGGCTTGGTATGGCGCCTTGCGGCAGCGTGACCGCGAGGTCGACCTCCAGCACCTCGCCCCTGCCCAGGCAGGCGCGCAGGGCCTGGCCGAGGATGCGGATATCGGTGCCGAGAATGTCGCCGACCGGCTGGCCGATGATCGCCTGAGGTAGCTTCTGGAACAGAGCTGCCAGCGACTTCGAGACCGAAAGCAGCCGCGCCGTCCCGTCGCGCTCCAGTCTGAGAAGACTGCGCGGGGAATCGCGAAAGGGCGGCTCGGCGGAATCCGCAGCGGCCGCGAGAGCCTGTGCTCCACCGGTCATTCGCCGATTTTGGCAAACCATCTGTTAAGAAGCGGTTTTCGTTCTTATTTAACAAATATTACAACGGCTTATGGAGGCCGACTCCGCTGAAAAAGCTGCTGCCGAGGCCGGCTGCCTTTGCTAGGTTCGCCCGCTCCCTTCGAAACCGGAAGTTTTTGTAGATGACAATCCTGGTCACCGGCGCCGCCGGCTTCATCGGATTTCACGTCGCCAACGCGCTGCTCGACCGCGGCGAGGCGGTGCTGGGGCTCGACAACCTCAACAAATACTACGACCCGCGGCTGAAGGCCGGCCGGCTCGCGCTGCTCGAGCAGCGCAAGGGCTTCCGTTTCGTGTTCGCCGATATCGGCCGGTTTCCGGCGCTGGAAGCCGCTGCACATAACGATATGCAGAAAATCGACCGCATCGTGCATCTGGCCGCTCAGGCCGGCGTGCGGCACTCGATCGAGCATCCGCAGGACTACCTGCAATCCAACTATGCCGGCCATCTCAACATCCTCGAGCTGGCGCGGCGTATCCCGCAGCTCAGGCACCTGGTCTATGCCAGCTCGAGCTCGGTCTATGGCGGCTCGACCGCGATCCCCTTCGCGCTCGACAACCCGGTCGACCAGCCGACCTCGCTCTATGCCGCCAGCAAGCGCGCCAACGAGCTGGCCAGCATCTCCTATGCGAGCCTTTATCGGATCCCGCAGACCGGCTTGCGCTTCTT
>JAYSFH010000563.1:0-3013 GCA_041913405.1 Dongia sp.
GATCCGGGGCACCGGTGCACCGCCGTTCTGGTCGGGGCCAGAGCTGGGCAGCGGACGCGAGGCACCGGACTTGCCCGCGCTTTCCTGGTTGCCGAGAATTTGCTGTGCGATGTTCGGGCTTTCGAAGCCATCGGTGGGCAGCTTGATCTCGTTGGCATTGACCGGCTGCACCAGGTACGGCGTCACCACGATCACCAGTTCGGTTTCGCCCTTGCGGAAATTGGTCGAGCGGAACAGCGCGCCGACGATCGGCAGGTCACCGGCGCCGGGGAGCTTCTTCAGCGTGTTCTGCGCGCCGTTGCTCATCAGGCCGGCGATCATCATCGACTGGCCCGAACCGAGTTCCACGGTCGTTTCGGTGCGGCGCACGGTCAGGGCCGGGACCTGGAAGCCATTGACGGTGATCGCGCCCTGGCTGGACAGTTCCGATACTTCCGGACGAACCCGCATCGAGATGCGGCCATTGGCCAGCACCGTCGGGGTGTAGCTGAGGCTGACGCCAAAGCGCTTGTACTCGATCGAGGTGGTGCCAAGGCCCTGGCTGATCGGGATCGGATATTCGCCGCCTGCCAGGAAGTCCGCGGTTTCGCCCGACAGCGCGGTCAGGTTCGGTTCCGACAGGGTGGTGACCAGACCGGCCTGTTCGCCCATGTCGAGCGCGCCCAGCACGTCCATGCCGAACAGCTTGCCGGCACCGGCCAGCGTGGTCCCGCTGGCGATGCCGCTGACCGAAGTCGCGTCGACTTCCCGCATCTTGCCGGGATTGGCCATGTCCGGAACCCAGATCTTGGGCTGGTTGCCAACCCCGGTCACCGAACCGGGACGGAAGGTGCTGGAGAAGGAACGGCCCTGGCCGATGCCGAACTGGAACCCGCTGCTGCCGTCCGAAGTGGTCCAGTTCATCCCGATGTCGCGCACCAGGGTGCGGCTGACTTCGGCGAACTTGACGTGCAGGTTGACCTGCAACGGGGTGGCCATCTTCAGGCGGGTGACGACATTGGCTTCCTTGCCGACGAAGGCGGAAACCAGGCGCTGCGCCTCGGCGGCATCTTCCGGCGCGGCAACGGTTCCGGTCAGCAGGAAGGTATTGCTGCCCACGGTCGAGACCGTGACCTTGGCATCGGGCATGGCGACGCGCAGCATCTGGTCGACGCTGTCGATGTTCGAGCCGACGCGGATGTTGGCCGACCAGATCACGTCGCCCTTGGCATTGCTGGCATAGACCGTGGTTTCGCCCCCGGCCTTGCCGAAGACATAGAGCTGGCGGTTCGACTTGACCTGGACATCGGCAATCTTGTCGTCGGCGACGAAGACATCGGCCATGGTGCCGGCCACGGTGACCAGCTGGCCGCGCCCGATCGACAGGACAATGTCGTTGGCCGGGCGGCTGACCGACTGGGCTCCGGCCTGCTGGGCCGGGACCAGGGCGAAGGGCACGACCGCACAGGCAGCGCCAAGAAGGGTAAGGGCAAGGCGGTTCATCGGTTTGCCTTTCTGCGCACGGGTGCGGGCAAGGGTCTGGGTCGCTGTCATGGTCTTACTTTCCCGCCGGTTCTTCGGTCGTGGTCTTGCCGCGGGTCACGCGGACCACCGGGCCGGGGCGATAGACGCGGGTCGGGCCAGCAGCCTGCTGCGGCGCAGCGGCGGCAACCGGCGTGCTGGTCAGGTCCTTGGGCGAGAGATCGGGGTTCGGCGCGGTACGGCGCTGAAAGCGCGACACGTCGCCGCCGGTCACGAAGGTACTGGCACCATCGCTGGGGCGGTTCATCGCCTGGCTGAGCAGCTTTTCTTCCTGCTCCTTGCTCGCCCCTGCCGGAACCTTGATCGAGCCGCTGGCGATGGCCTGGTCCAGTTCGGTCTGGTTGTCGGCGAGGCTGCGCAGCGACAGGCTGAGCGTGCCGATGGTCTGCGAAACGGCGATCTTTTCGGCGATCTTCGGCGTGACTTCGAGGGTCACGGTGCGGACGTCGCGGACTACGGTCTTGCCTTCCTCGATCGTCGTTTCGGTCGACTGGTCCGTGGCGAGGACGCGGACATTGCGCAGGATTGTTTCGGTCGCCTTGAGCGGGTTGCCGCCGTCCTTGGGTGCGACCGTCTGGGTCAGCATCAGGTCGACATGGTCGCCCGGGAAGACGAAGCCGCCGACGCCGGTCTTGGCCGACACAGGAATGGTCACGGCGCGCATGCCCGGGCCGAGCGCTGCGGCAAGGAAGCCGCGGTCGCCGGGAGCAACCAAAGCGCCCTGGGTAACCGGCTGACCGGCGGTGATCGGATAGCGGACCACGGTGCCAAGCAGCTTGTTGATGTCCGCCTCGCCGTCGATGAAGTAGGCGTCCTGGACCATTTCCTTGGGCCACAGCTGGAACGAGACCGAATCGGCGGTGATGATCGTGCCGACCGGCAGCCCGCGACGGGCGACCAGGACCTTGGGACCTTGCGGCACCTGCTGCGCGGCCTGGGCCTGCGGCGAGGCTGCGCCCGAAAGCATGCTCCGCGCCGCCATTGCGGTTCCCACCGCAACGACCAGCGCAGCAACCAGCAGCATCAGCTTCTTCTTGTCCATGGCTAAACTAGCCCCCTAGAAATCCCGAATTCTTGCGTGTTTATTCGGGGAGATTGGTTAAAATCCGGTCAACCCAGGCCAGCAGCGGCCAGGGCGCCCGGCGGCGGTGCGATCTGGGGCAGAAGCACGAGCAGCCCCCCCGCCGAAATCGCAACGCCATAGGGTATCGGCAGGCGGCGCTTCTGGTTGCGCGAGACCACCACGGCACCGGCGCAAGTGACGGCCAGGGCCGCAACCGTTGCGACGGCCAGCACGGCGCGCGGCACAAAGCGATCCAGCTCCAGCGGTGCGCCGCCGGTCATGGTCCAGGCGAGGTAGGCGGACCCCGCGACCCACAGAGTCGCAGCGATATGGGCCAGCATGCGCTTGCCCGTCTGGTCAGGGCGCAGGTTGAGGTTGCGGGCGCCAGCCACCATCGACATCGCCCCGCCGACGAGCGAGGTCAGGAAG
>JAYSFH010000564.1:0-3008 GCA_041913405.1 Dongia sp.
AAGGAGGCGATCAGCGGCGCGTCGGTGCCGGCGTATTTCAGATGCACCTGCGGCAGGATGGTGATCGCGTGATCGGCAATGCCTTGTGCGGCGATCTCGGCCTTGGCGGCGCGTTCGAGCGCGGCGATGTCGGCGGCGAGGCGCTGCATCAGCGGCGCTTCGAGCTTCGCTTCCACGGTGCGATGGCGGATGGCGCGGATGTCGGCCAGGCCCATGCCATAGGCCGAGAGCACGCCGGCGAAGGGGTGCAGGAAGATCCGGGTCATGCCGAGCGCGTCGGCGACCCGACATGCCGCCTGCCCGCCGGCGCCGCCGAAGCAGGCCAGGGTGTATTGCGTGACGTCATAGCCGCGCTGGATCGAGATCTCCTTGATCGCGTTCGCCATGTTGGCGACGGCGATCATCAGAAATCCTTCGGCAACGGCTTCCGGCGAACGGCGCTCGCCGGTCGCCTTGGAAATCTCGGCGGCGAGCGCATTGAACTTTTGCGTAACGACGGCGCGGTCGATCGGCTGGTCGCCGTCGGGGCCGAACACCTTGGGGAAGAAATCGGGGTTGAGGCGCCCCAGCATCACGTTGCAGTCTGTGACGGTGAGCGGGCCTCGGCGGCGATAGGCGGCGGGGCCGGGATCGGCACCGGCGGAATCCGGGCCGACCCGGAAGCGCGCGCCGTCGAAATGCAGGATCGAGCCGCCGCCCGCCGCCACCGTGTGGATCTGCATCATCGGTGCCCGCATCCGGACGCCCGCGACCTGGGCCTCGTAGGAGCGTTCGAACTGGCCGTTGTAATGCGAGACATCGGTCGAGGTGCCGCCCATGTCGAAGCCGATGATGCGGTCGAAACCGGCTTGGCGTGCTGTTTCCACTGCGCCGACGATGCCGCCGGCCGGACCGGAAAGGATGCTGTCCTTGCCCTGGAAGGTCTGGGCGTCGGTCAGGCCGCCGTTGGACTGCATGAACATGAGGCGCGTCGTCTTGTTGCCGATCTCGCTCGCGACCTGGTTCACGTAGCGGCGCAGGATCGGCGAGAGATAGGCATCGACCACGGTGGTGTCGCCGCGGCTGACCAGCTTCATCAACGGCGACACGTCATGGCTGACCGAGACTTGCGGGAAGCCGATCTCCCGGGCAATTGTGGCCAGTCGCTTCTCGTGGTCGGAGAAGCGATAACCGTGCATCAACAGGATAGCGACCGAACGAAAGCCGGCGGCGAAGGCGCGGCTCATCTCGGCGCGGGCCGCGGCCTCGTCGAGCGGGATCAGCACCTCGCCCTGGGCGGAGACCCGCTCGGCGACTTCGATCACTTCCGAGTGCAGTAACTCGGGCAACTCGATCCGCCGGGCGAAGATCTTCGGCCGGTTCTGGTAGGCGATCCGCAGCGCGTCCTTGAAGCCTTTGGTGGTGACCAGCAGCGTGCGGTCGCCCTTGCGCTCCAAGAGAGCATTGGTGGCGACGGTGGTGCCCATCTTGATCGTGGCGACGGAATCCGGCAGCGGCGCGTTCCCCGAGAGACCGAGGATGGCGCGGATCCCGGCCATGGCGGCATCCTTGTAGCGGCCGGGATTCTCCGACAGCAGCTTGTGGGTGATCAGGCCGCCGTCGGGCCGCTTCGCGACGATGTCGGTGAAGGTGCCGCCGCGGTCGATCCAGAACTGCCAGGTGCCGTTTTTTCCCGCATTCAGGGGCATTTTGCCGCTCTCGAAACGCCGAATACCGGGCCGGAGACTACTAGTATCGCCGCGCCCAAATCTAGTAAGCTTGGTGGGATAGGCGGAATATCCGGACATGAGCATCTGGGGAAAAATCATCGGCGGGGCCGCGGGCTTCGCGCTGGGCGGCCCGCTGGGCGCGCTGCTGGGCGCGCTGGCGGGACACGCGGCCGACAAATATGTCGGGGCCGAAGGCGCGCCTGCGCTCGAAGGGCCGGACGGCGAGAACCGTTCGGCGACCCGGCAGATCGCCTTCACCATCGCCGTGATCGCGCTGGGCGCCAAGATGGCCAAGGCGGACGGCCAGGTCGACCGGTCGGAAGTCGCCGCCTTCAAGGAAGTCTTCCAGGTGCCGCAGAGCGAGACGGCCAATGTCGCCCGCATCTTCGACCTGGCGAAGCGCGACGCGCGGGGCTTCGAGCCCTATGCCCGGCAGATCGCCAAGATGTTCCGCAAGGACAGCCCGGTGCTGGAAGAGCTGCTCGACGGGCTGTTTCACATCGCCCGGGCCGACGGCAAGATCCATGACTCGGAGATCGCCTATCTGAAAGAAGTCGCCGCGCTGTTCGGCTTCAGCGAGGCCGACTTCGCGCGGATCCGCGAGGCCAATGTCGGGCCGGACAAGGCCGACCCCTATACGATCCTCGGGGTCACCCGCGTGATGAGCAACGACGAGATCCGTGCCGCCTGGCGCAAGCTGGTGCGTGACAATCATCCCGACCGGCTGATCGCCCAGGGCCTGCCGGAGGAATTCGTGATGCTGGCGAACCAGAAGGTCGCCACCATCAATGCCGCTTATGACAAGGTTGCCAAGGAACGCGGCATCAACTGACTTCGGTCGCTTTATTCGGACATCATGCCAGCCTCACCGCCCCAACTCGCACTCCGCGACGCCGCCGTCACGTTCGGCGGCAAGCCGCTGTTCTCCGGAATTTCCCTCGGCCTCGGCAAGGCCGAGCGCGTCTGCCTGGTCGGTGCCAACGGCAGCGGCAAGTCCACCATCCTGCGCGCCCTCGCCGGCGAAATGGAGCTCGATGCCGGCGAGCGCTTCGTGCAGCCGGGATTGAAGATCGGCTACCTGCCGCAGAGCCCCAGCTTCGCGTCCGGCGGCAGTGTTTCCTCTTATGTTGCGGGTGGGCTCGGCGCGGATGAGCATGACTACCGCGTGGCGCGGGCGCTCGATTACCTGAGCCTCGACGGCGCGCGCGAAGTGCAGACGCTCTCCGGCGGCGAGGGCCGCCGCGCGGCGCTGGCGCGGGTGCTGGCGACCGAGCCCGACCTCATGCTGCTCGATGAGCC